>NSIA01000025.1 GCA_002737585.1 Planctomycetaceae bacterium
MGCAACYGGCGGGTTGCCAGCCGGCCATTCGGTGGGCACAACCACTTCAATCCATGGGGCAAAGAGCGCTAGGCGCCGGGCCCGCGCAGATGTGAACGTTGCGCGCGCCTCGCGACGCACTTCAGCGGAGGCGACGAGTTCATCGGCAATGGCGGCAAGTTCGGCAGGCAGAGAAAATGTTGCACGCGCAAGCGTGAGGGTGCGCCAATCGTCTGGGTTTCCAAGCGCTTCCTCGTCTGCATCAAGGACATCGATCAGGTCCAAGATGTGCTGGCCATCAAGTTGCCCATTCACGATCCGGTTGTTGAGTTCATTCTGCGCCCACGTGGGCAACTGTCCGCTGGGCAACAGGCGCGGCAGTTGCACAAGCACTGCGTTTGGGACAAATCCAACCCACGAAGCATTGAGTATTTCCAGACGCGCCCAACCGGTGACCACCAGAATTCCCACCAGCGCCATGATGGCAACGCCCCAGCGTCGGCGCGTTTGTAATAGTTCGCGTTCGTGGTGTGCCACATGGCCACATTCACCGCAGGTCATTCCAGGGGTGCCTGACAGATCATGCCAGCAGCGCGGGCAGCGGCGCGAGCGTGCTTTGTCACCAAAGAGCGCCCACCAAACCGCGCCGACACCCAGCGCGCTGAATAGCAGCACCAGCGCAACACTTGATACGAGGAGTATGAGGACGCCGCTCACACCGTCACTGTAGCCGCTCGGTGCACCTGCTCAGGCCATACGAATCCACTTGAGGAGTTCGCGCGGGGACGGCGGCTTGCCTTGCATCAGTACGCCAACGCGGAAGATCTTTGCACCGCCCCAGATGAAGACTCCAACCCAGGCGAAGCCCCAGACGAGACTGAGTACCACTTGCCAGGTATCGATCTGCTCGTTGCTGGCAGTGACTCGGAGCACCATGACGAATGGAATTGCTGGCGGAATGAAGCTGGAGATGGTGGCGATCCAGCCGTTGGGCTGTTCACTGATGGGTAGCCACAGCATGATCGGCAACATCAAGATCAGCATGGCGGGCGTCACCAAACTTTGCGCTTCGCGAAGATCATTCACCGCGCTGCCGACGCTGGCCATCATGGTGGACACAAACGCATAGGCCATCACAAAGTAGACAAGCATCAGGATGAGCATCCCTGGTGACACCAGGTCGCCCATGGCTGCGGCGATCAGGCCGGCAATTCCCAACGCCCCGTACATGCCCAGCATCACTGCTGAAACCATGGCATATCCCAGGAGCTTGCCGCACAGAAGTTCCATGGGACTGACAGCGCTGAGGAGCACTTCCATCACCTTGCTGGCTTTCTCCTCAATAGTGGTGGTGAGCAGGTACTGCCCGCTTGCGAACGTGGTCGCCCACAGGAGCATCATGAATCCCATGGGAAGGAGCGTCTTGGCAAGCACGTTCTCGTCTGCTTCTGCTCCTTCGACAGACATTCGGCGTACTGATGTTTCTGGAAGCGCTAGCAGCGCTTTCAACGATGTGTAGTCCGTGCCAACGCGCTGCACACGCGCTTTGACAATCCCCTTGGCGATGGATTTCTCCAACATTCCAGTCAGCCGCGGTGCGCTCCGCGTGGGCACGATGAGCGTGTAGGTGAGGTCGTTGCCTTCGGCATCCTTGGGATTGGCATTGAGGAGTTCGGGCGGCACGATGGCAAGGCCAAGGAGTGATCCGTCTTGCACCTTGGCGCGCAGTTCATCCACGCGAGTGGCGTCTTGCACGGATTCCACCTTGACATCGATCGATGGAAGGCTGGCGGTTGCTTGTTGCGCAACATCACCGCCGGGCCAATTCTTGAGTGTCGAGTTTCGCTGGAGCGCCTCTTGCATATCTTTGGCCACTTGCTCAGGAGTGAGCTCTTCGGCTGCAAATCCAGCAACAGTTCCGCTTTCATCGATCACTACCAGTGTGCCGACCACCGGCGTCATTTGCATGCCGATCAGCATGCCCAGGGCAGCAATGGCGGCGAACATCACCACCGGCATCACCAGCGCGCCAAAGATGAATCCCTTGGTAATGACGGTGTGACGGAATTCGCGAAACGCGATCGTCCAGATTCTGCGCATTGAACTGGCGTGCATTCGTTCAGCCATTGCCGGATTCCTCACTCGAGGGCATTGCCTCGCCAACAAGTTCAACGAAGACATCATCAAGTGTTGTCTTGCGCAATTCGACTGTGCGTACCGGCATCAGTGCGATGGCCGCACGCATCACACTTTGCGGATCAACGTCGCGCGCGATGGTCAATTCGGCGGCGTGGCGTTCCGGATCCCATTGTGCTCGCTCCACGCCTGGCAGCGCGCCAAGTCGGGATGCGTCCGCTGGGTCATGCGAGGACGGTTCCACTTGCACGGTGCGCGGATCAAATCGCGCGTGAATCTCGGTCATCGACGCGTCCAGGATCTTCTCGCCGCGGTTGATCAAGACGATGCGGTCACAGAGCTGCTCGGCCTGATGCATGACATGCGTAGAGAAGATGATGGTGCGTCCGGCATCATGCAAGTCGCGGATCAGGCGATTGATGAGGCGCGCGTTGACGGGATCCAATCCGCTGAACGGTTCGTCAAGAATGATCAGTTCTGGATCATGAATGACGCTGGCAATGAACTGCACTTTCTGTTGTTGTCCCTTGGACAATTCTTGGCAGCGCTTCTTGCTGGCGTCGGTCAATTGCACGCGTTCCAGCCAGGCGTTGACGCGTGCGTCTAAGCCAGCAGCGGGCAGACCCTTGAGGGTGGCCATGAACTTGAGAAACTCCATCACGCGCATGCGTCGATAGAGTCCGCGTTCTTCCGGCAGGTAGCCGATGCGATCCTTGGCACTGATGGCGTCCGCACTTAACACTTGCACCGAGCCCTCATCGGGATAGATGATCGACATGATCATCCGGATGGTGGTGCTCTTACCCGCGCCGTTTGGACCAATGAACCCGGTGAGGGATCCGTCAGGGACATCAAGGTCGATGCCGCGAACGGCCTCGGTCTTGCCAAAGCGCTTCCAAACGGCGCGGAGATTGACAGCAGAAGTGGTCATGGAGTGCAGCGTGGCGTGGTTACTTGGTGGCGGGGGCTGCGGGAGCCGTGGGCGCTGCGGGAGCCGCTGGTGCTGCTGGTGCTGGAGCCGCATTCTTCATTGCAGCAATTTCTGGTGGCAGTTCAAATGCTGTGGCAGAAACGCCATCCCACGTTACGGATTCGATGGTCATCACTTGCATCTGCCCCATGACTTTGGTGGTGGTACGGGCTGGCAGCTTGACGTCAGCGAAGTCCTTGTAGTCACTGGTCAACAAAGTCACCGGAATGCTGCCCATGGGCGTGGCTGCCATCATGGTCATGCCGGCCATGAGGCCGGTTTCCTTGTCGTAGAAATTGTTGGTGGGGGTTGCGTCTGGCGTGGCTGTGGCAATCTTGACCTGCCAGCACGGGCGCGTTTCGAATTCAACAAGGCCAAGCACTTCGGAGTTGCCTGGCTTGCGCATCAGGTCTAAGTCGCGGCGGAAGTTTCCATCGCGCTTGAGGTCCGCAATCTGCTTGGCATCCATCATTGCTGGTCCGCGCATCGGATCGATCGTCCAACCAACGGTGCCGTCGAAGCCGCTGCGCGACTGGCCCATTCCTGGAATGTCCATGACGATGGCAATGCTGTCCGGAGCCATCGCTTGCATGTCCATGGCGCCCTTGAGTCCGGCGGCAGGAATTTCAATGATGCCCTTTGAACTCATCATGGTCTTGGCCTCCCACGCCTTCTCGCCGCCGGTGGCGGTGATGTGGCGCGTCAGCAGCTCTTGCGCGGATGGCTTGGCGCCTTCAAAGGCAACTGGCGCGAACTTCGGGAGCGCGGCAGGCGCGGGCGCGGCGGCGGGAGCTGCTGGTGGGGTGGCTGGCGGAGCAATTGGTGCAGCGGGCGCAGCAGGTGCTGCAGCCGGGCTCTTTGCAGGCTGTGCTGGCGCTTGCGCGGATTGCGCAAGGGCGATGGTGGTGCAAGCGAGGGCAACGGGGATGAACGAGAGGATATTGCGGTGTTTCATGATGGGTCCGAAGCGATATAGAAGTGATGCGTTGAAGTGCAAGTGCGATTGGAAACGTTGATGTGTCGCGGAAGTGGTGGAGTGAGAGTGTGGCGTGGGAGTGGAAGTTTGGTGTTGAAGTTGAAGTAGAAGTGGAAGCAGTTGCGCTATGCGTATTTAGTGTTCGTTACTGCGCTGGCTGGCAATCCAACGCACGGCTTCGGCCATGGCAGGGTCGCCGAGTGCGGCGTAATCAGCGCGGGTGTACGGGCGTGCGTTGTCGGGTACCACGCCGGTTGCCTCCAGTGCGGAGCCATCGGGGAGACGGTAGTCGGCGATCGCGTGCAGAAAGACGTCGCCATTGGGAAGTGTCATGGTGATGGCCGGGAGTGCGGCGCCGGCGGTGCGCGTTCCGAAGACTTTCGCTCGCTTGAGGAATTGCATTCCTCCGGCGAAGATCTCGCTGGTACTCGCAGTGGAGTCATCCACCAGAATGGCCACTGGACCAGCGTACGGCGTGACGGAAACACCGCTAGTACTCACGGTTCGTGGATTGGTCTTGAATTGCAGTGTGACATCGCGCGTCTTCATTTCGCCAAGCTCGCGAGCCTCTGCAGTGAAGTGACCGGCGATACCCATGGCCATGGCACCGATACCGCCCGGATTGCCGCGCAAATCAATGATGATGCCGTCGGCGGAACGGAGTGTGTCCATGGCGATGTCGAATGGCCGCGCGACGGGGATCAGCCAAATATTGAAGCGAATCAGGCCGATTTCATGGTCTGTGGCACCCCAGCGCTGCCGTTCGGTTTCATCAAGGTGACGCCAGGTGAGTTCAGTTGGGAGTGCGGGAAGCGATCCAAACTTGGTGTGCGGACGTGAGTCACGTTCGTAGGTGACGTCGGTGGTGAGTGTGAAACCGTCCACGGTCTCCAGCTCCCACGAACGTGAGGTGCCGGGATCGCCAGTGGTGGCGATGTGCGCCATCTGCGCGCGTTGGTAGCGCTCCAGGCCGTCGCCGGGCGGCAGGTGGTCAGCAACACCCGCGATGGTGTCGATCGTGCCGTTCGCAATCTTGGTAACGCGCATGCCGGGGGTGATGCCCGCGCCCTCGGCGGGAGAGCCAGGCTCGATAGCCACCACTATGGCGTCCCATGTACCGGCGGTACCAGCGTGTGGCATGAATGAAATTTCCGCGCCGGACTGACCTTCGCGAGCCGCGGGGGTTGGCTGCGTTGCGACCGCAGCCGGACGCGCGGCGGAGGCGTCGTCAGCGTGTGGGTCTTGAACGGTTGACTCTTCGGTGTTGGCGAACTCACTGGGAATGATGGCAAAGTGACTTTGCTGCAAACGACTGAGTGCATCCGTGAGTACGGCGCGCAATGCCTCGTTGGACTCTGCGGCCGTGGCCTTGGGCAGCAACTCAGCGCGCACCGCGTTCCAGTCAACTCCGCCAAGCGTGGCGTCCCAATGTGAATCGCGAACGGTGGTCCAAACGGCATCAAAGGTTGCGGCGTTGGTTTCGGCGTTGGTTGCGGGGGAAGGCGCCGGCGCGGTGGTCGATGTCGTCGTATTCGATGCAGCAGGACTCAAAGTCGCCGCGTCTGCTGTGGCGCCATTGGTGGTCGCGTCGATAGTTGCTGCACGATCATCCGGCGCGCAATGCGCCATGGACAGTGCTGCGATCAGGATGACGAGCGGGGGAACGCAGGGAACGCGGGAAACCATGGAATGACAAGGGTACGAACCGGCGAACAACGGCGATTGCACCCGCGCTCTTACATAACGTCCAATAATACATCAAATCAAATCATTCGCAATGCCATCCATCCGTATATCCGGATGAACGGTTGAATCAGGGCGGGTATTGAAGTACGGTTCATCTACATATGGCGAGCACCTTTCAGTCGGCGTTAGATCGTGGCATCGTTGTGTTTGACGGTGCGATGGGAACCAGCATTCATTCGTGCGCTGATTGTGCTGCGGAGGATTACCTCGGCCGCGAGAATTGCACGGACATTTTAGTGCGCAGCCGGCCCGATCTGATTCAGCGCATCCATGAGGGTTTCTTGGCAGCTGGTGCCGATGTTGTGGAAACGGATTCGTTCGGTTCCAACAAGTTGGTCGCCGCTGACTTTGATGAAGAGATGGTCAGTTGGGTGTACGACCTGAATGTGCGTGCAGCGCAGGTAGCGCGCGCAGCCGCCAACAAATTCAGTACGCGTGACCGACCACGCTTTGTTGCAGGGTCGATCGGACCCGGTACGAAACTCATTACCCTGGGGCAAGTTTCCTGGGAGTTGATGCTC
>NSIA01000150.1 GCA_002737585.1 Planctomycetaceae bacterium
TCGTCCGTGGAAAGCGTGGTCTGCGTCAGATAGACCAACTTGTTCGGATCCTTGACGGTGAGGAAAGGAATGTCCTTCGGGCTTTCAACAACCTGCGTTGCATCCGGCGCTTCGCCGCGCGTTCCAATGATCTCTTGATGATCGGCGTGGCCGACCAGCAAGATCTGGTACCCAGCGCGCGCGTAACGGATCGCTTCGTTGTGCACCTTGGTCACCAGCGGGCAGGTGGCGTCGACGGCGGTCAGGTTGCGCTCATCGGCTTCCCTCCGAAGCGCAGGGCTCACGCCGTGTGCACTGAACACCACGATGGAGCCATTCGGCACTTCTGAAAGTTCCTCAATGAACTTCACGCCGCGGCCTTGAAAGCGCTCAACCACGTGGCGGTTGTGCACGATCTCGTGATAGACGTAGATGGTCTCGTTTGGGCAGATGTCGATCAATTGGTCGACGACATCAATGGCCATGTACACGCCGGCGCAAAAGCCGCGGGGATTTGCAAGGATGAGCTTCATGGAACGCAGAAGTGTAGCCATAACTGACGGCTGTCCGAAGTGGATTTCCACGTCTGGATGCACGCTTTCGGCTAGAGTTCAGGCAGTGAAACGCGTCGTCGATGAACTCAATGAATTTGGTCCAGCGCGGATTGGCCCTGGAGTGTCGCCCCCAATGGATGAGGCGACCGCCCGTGCGTGGTGCCAGGCACTTGCGGAGGGGCACTATGAGAACTTCAGCGTGCTCAGCGCGTTGGTGCCGACGCGGATGCGCGGCGACTTTGCAGCGGTCTATGCATTTTGTCGCTGGGCTGATGATTTAGGTGATGAAGCCGGTTCGCCTGGCGAAGAGCGACTACAACTGCTGGCGTGGTGGCGCGGCGAATTGCAGGCGTGCTTTGACGGCGCGCCGCGTCACCCGGTGTTTGTTGCACTGCGCCCAACCGTTGTGGCGTACAAACTTTCCATCGAGCCATTCTCTGATCTCATCAGTGCGTTTGAAGAAGACCAAGTGAAGGTTCGCTACGCCACCTGGGATGAACTTGACGCGTACTGCCGCCGAAGTGCAGACCCGGTGGGTCGCTTGGTGCTGTCGGTCTTTGGTCTTGCCACGCAGGAGCGATTTGCATTGAGTGACCGCGTCTGCACCGCGTTGCAATTGGTGAACCATGTGCAAGATGTGCGCCGTGACCTCTTGGATCGTGATCGCATCTATCTGCCAGCGGAGTGCACGGCTGGTATTACAAACTTTGAATCACGGTTACGAAGGACCGCTGAGCTTGGTCATGCATGCGATCAGCAATTCCTCAGCGAGTATCGCACAGCGGTTCGACCAATGGTGGACCGGTGCTGGAAACTGCTTGAAGAAGGGCGCGCGCTCCTGCCAACGCTGACGGATGAGGCGCATGCAGTCATCCGCCTATTCATTGAGGGTGGCGAACGGCTCCTTGGAAATATTGAGGCGTGGAACTTGGAAACATGTATCCACCGACCCAAGCTCAGCCGTACCGAGCGGGGCATGCTGGTGATGCGCGCTTGGTGGGGCGCACGCGCGCCGCGCTGGATGCGTGTGGGCGGACCAGCGCGCGGCACGGCGAGTTCAGGAGTCGGTGGGACGGGCGGTTCACAGTGAGCACTCTCTTGGAAGTTCCTCCCGATCTTGCGCCGGTGTTAGCCGAGTGCGAACGCATCACACGCGCCCGCGCACGCAACTTTTGGTACGGGCTCAAGCTGACTCCTGACACCGCGCGCGGTGCCATGTATGTGATCTACGCATGGATGCGCGCGGCCGATGACTTGGCTGACGCCGAGGGATTTGCACCCGAGGAACGCGTTCGACGCATTGCAGAGTTCCGCGCCGCAACCGATGCGGCACTTGCCGGAGAGATTCCGGATGACTCACCCGTTTGGCGCGGCTTGGCGTGGGTAGCAGAGCGTCACCAACTTTCGCAACGTGACTTTCACGACATGTTGGACGGGCAGCTCTCTGATGTTGGCCCGGCTACGTACCAACACTGGGACGACCTGCGCGGCTTCTGCTATCGAGTGGCGAGCACGGTTGGCCTGGTGTGTATCCGCATCTGGGGCTATCACGATCCGGCCGCGCCGGCGTTAGCAGTGGATCGCGGAATTGCGTTTCAGCTCACCAACATTCTGCGCGACTTTCGCGAAGACTATGACCTGGGGCGTGTGTACTTGCCCGCGGAAGACTTTCGACGCTTTGACTTAACACCGGAGTCGCTCCGCGGCTGGAAACAGCCGGAACAATGCGCCGAATTCATGCGCGCGCAGTGCGATCGCGCCGAGCAGTTCTACGTGCGCAGTGCGCCGCTTGATCAGATGATCACACCCAGTTGCTTACCCACCTTGTGGGCCATGACGCAGATTTATCACGGCTTGCTTGTGAAGATCCGCGCCAATCCTGCCAAGGTGGTGAGTGACAAGCGCGTGCGACTTTCTTCTGCACGCAAAGCGTGGATTGCGTGGCGTGCCAGCCGCATGGCTCGGGGTGCGCGCGCATGACCGCGGACGCGACCCCTGCCGTGCAAAGCGCTGCTGATCGAAGCGCATCCGTGCGAAGCGCATCTGTTCGAAGCGCTGTTGTCATTGGCGGCGGTATCGCTGGCCTGGCATGCGCGTTGCGATTGGCTGAGTCCGGCGTGCAAGTCACTGTCCTAGAGACGCGCCGTAAACTGGGTGGGCGAGCAACCAGCTTCACTGACCCGCGCACTGGTGAAGTGCTGGACAATTGTCAACACGTCTTGATGGGCTGTTGCACCAACCTGCTGGACTTCTATGAGCGCCTGAGCGTGACCGACGCCATTGAGTGGCACCCCCGCGTCTACTGGGCCAATCCGCCGCACGCGCCTGATGTGATGAAGCCCGGCCTGTTGCCTGCGCCCGCGCATTTCACAGAGAGCTTTGCCACCATGCGCATGCTCAGCCTCAGCGCGAAGCGTTCCGTGGCACGAGCCATGTGGAGCATGTTGCGGATGGGCGCTACCGGAAGGGCGCAGTGGGAAGGCCGCACATTCAGTGAATTCCTGCAGGAAACGGGGCAATCAGCAGACGTGGTGACGCGGTTCTGGAGTCCCGTGGTCGTCAGCGCGTGCAACCTTGATGTTGACGAAGTCAGCGCCGCCGCCGCGATGCAAGTCTTTCAAGAAGGATTTCTTGCCAATCGCCAAGCACCATTGATGGGACTTTCCACGGTTCCGCTGGTGCGTTTGTATGACCCCGCCGAGGGCGCCATTCTTGCAGCCGGTGGCCAGGTGCGTATGGGTGTCAGTGCGCTATCCATTGCCTATGACGGGAAGCGCGTCACGGGAGTGATTACCGATGAAGGGGCGTTCGATGCAGATGTAGTGATTGGCGCAGTGCCTGCGGATCGACTGGCAAAGATGGTTTCAGCAACCATGGTTGCTGCTGATCAACGCTTGCAGCATCTTGATGAAGTGCAGTCGAGCCCAATTCTTGGTGTGCACTTACGGTTCCCCAAGCGCGTGATGGATTTGCCACATCTGGTGCTGCCTGGGCGCGCCACGCAGTGGCTCTTTGCGAAAGAGGTGGACGATGCAGCGGCTGAATTTGCGGGTACGCAACTGATTCACGCTGTGATCAGCGGCGCGCGCGATTGGATGGATCTTTCGGAACAAGAGATCACCCGCCGTGTCCTGGAAGACATTCGCTGGGCGCTGCCTGCAGCGCAGGGCGTTGAGCCCATCTCGGTGCGCAGCGTCAAGGAGAAGCGCGCCACCTTTGCCGTTGTGCCTGGATTTGAAGCAATTCGGCCCCGAGCAGCGGCGGACGGGTTCGATCGCCACGGCGGCATTCGGAACCTGTATCTGGCGGGTGATTGGACGCGCACCGGCTGGCCCGCAACCATGGAAGGCGCGGTGCGATCCGGATACCTGGCAGCGGGTGCGGTGCTCGGAACGCGCCTCTTGGTTCCAGACCTTGAGCCGGCGCGGCTGTCGCGCATGCTTGGAGTGGCTCGGTGACGGAAGCGAGTGCGCCGCTTGCATCCGCGGTGCCGCTGGAACGCTCGCGCGCAATACTTGAACGCTGCCGGAACCATGGATTTGCACTTGCAGGTATCGCCGACGCGCGGCCTTCCGCACATCCGGAGGCGTACCGCGCATGGATCGCCGCGGGCAAGCAGGGCGGCATGGGCTACTTGGCTGAAGAAGTAGAGAAGCGCCTTGATCCTGCAGCGTTGGTTCCCGGCGCGCGCAGCATTCTGTGCGTGGCGGATCGTTACGCCGATGGTCGACCGGATTGCCGCGTGCCGGGCATTGGCCGCATCGCGCGGTACGCACGCGGCGAGGACTACCACGTAGTGATTCGCGCGCGCCTTGGTGCGTTGGCTCACGAACTGATTCGAATGTATCCCGGTGAGCGATTTCGCCCGTGCATTGACACGGCGCCGATCTTGGAGCGCGAACACGCTGAACGCGCGGGTCTGGGAAAAATCGGTAAGCACACGTTGCTCATTGCCCCTGATGGAATTGGCACATGGGTACTACTCGGAGTGGTGGTCACCAGCCTGGAATTAGCGCCGATCCGTGCTGATGGAACGATCGCCGCTCCGCTGCCGAATGCAGATCGTTTGGCTCCGAAGGCCGTGCGAACYCCGGACGAAAGCGATCCATGCGGATCATGCACGCGGTGCATCGATGCSTGTCCAACGGGCGCTATCACGCCGTGGTC
>NSIA01000151.1 GCA_002737585.1 Planctomycetaceae bacterium
GATACCTGCCAAGAGGTCTGTCCGCATTCGCAACCAACACAGCGTTCGCGCGCCTTGGGTATTCACGAGGCGTATCAACCTTCGCGCACCGGCTTTCCATTGCTTGAAGTACTTGGGTGGGACGAAACGGCGTGGGARGCCGCACGTTTGAATGGGGTACTGCGCCGCGCGGATCCAGACATGTGGCGCCGGAACGCCGCGCTTGCTGCTGCGCATGCCATTCACTCAAACGACATTTCGGATGAGCTTCGATCTGCGCTCATGAGCACACTGACGGCGATCGTGGCTGACGAAGGGGTTGCCGCGCACGTCCGTGATGTGGCGCGTGCGGCAATCAATGCATCGAACAACAAGTGACGAATGTGCGACATCCGTCCGCGTGAAGACGCGCGCAACGCAGAAGCTTTGCAGAATTACTTGTTTGGATCTTCAGGATCCGTCGCTGGATCAGCCTGCGGTGGAACCGCTGGATCCGCGGCAGGTTCACCCGCGGGAGTTGGGGCGGGGTCAGCGCCCGGTTCTGCAGCCGGATCACCAGCAGGACTTGGCGGCACCTCGGCGGTGCCATCCGGCGCATCGGCAGGTGGGGTATCGCCCGCAGGGGCCGCGTCACTGGCCGGCGCGTCATCACCCGCCGGCGCTGCATCACCCGCAGGTGCAGATTCATCCGTGGTTGCCGCGGGCGCCGGTGCAGCAGTGATGGGAACTTCAATTCCCAAGGCTGCTGCCAACTCAGCGATCGATCGCAACATCGGGGCGCCGGCGCCGGACTCAACACCGGAGAGCGCATCGCGCGCTTCAACCAGGGCAGCCTTGGCGTTTCCTGCCAACTTGTCGCGCTGGGCGCGTAGTTGTGCCTCACCATCACCAACCGGTGCACCCATCGATTGAGCGGCGGCCATCAGCGACATCGCTTGGTCCACAGCATCCATCTGAATGGCCGCAAAGCGTGCCTTAGAAATCGCAATGGCTGCTTGATCGGTTGAGTTCTTTGCAGTCAAGCCATCGCCGTTGATGTTCTCTTCGACGTTCTTCAGAGCGGGCTGAAAGAGTTCCGTCTCCAGCGTGGTGAAGTCCTTCATGAGCGCAGCAGCTTCAGCACCCAGTTCACGGGTTCGCTTCATGGCGGCACTGGCGCGGGCTTTGGCGCCGACTTCAGCCTTACTTGATTCATCAATGCGGTCAGCAAGGAACTTGTTGGTATCCGCGATTTCCGCGTTTTCCTTGGTTGCCATGTCAACGATACGAACCGTGCTTCGATACGGCTCCGCTTCGCGGTCATCAGTGCTTGCATCCACGCGCAGCGTCTGCGCGGCATCAAGCTTGCTGCGCGCGTCAATCATCAGTGGCAGCGCAGCGGACGGAGTGCTGGTAGCAGCCTTGGCGCGGAGCGTCTGAATATCAATGTCAAGCGATTCCGCGCTCGATTCCTTCTCATTGATGGCCGCATCAAGTGGCTGCAGCGCAGTGCGTGCGGCATCCGCGCGGTCAGTTTCCGCTGCGACACTTTCGTCAAACGAAGACTTTGCGCCTTGCGAAGCCTTGGTGCGGGCAGCTGCTTCTTGCGTCGCCTGCAGATCGCCGGACGCATCAATGGAACGGATGGCGGCC
>NSIA01000152.1 GCA_002737585.1 Planctomycetaceae bacterium
GCCGCCCGCGTTGTATTGCTTAACCGCCCGGTCAAGGTGACGTTCGGCGATTTCTTGTACCGCGAGATCAATGGAGAGACGAACATCTTGTCCATCATCACCAGGGACATAGTCATCACGGTTGATCCACAGCGTGCGGCCAAAGGCGTCGCGCAGCGCTTTCACATGACCATCAACTGGTGCTAGCTCTTTGTTGAAGGAGAATTCAACGCCTGCTTGACCGGTGTGCTCGAATCCGACTTTGCCGATCAATTGATTGGCGAGCGGTCCGGAGGGATAGTCGCGCACCAATTTCGTCTCAAGCCCAACGCCGTCAATATCAAGGTGCCGCAGCGCGTCAACCTGCGCTTCGTCAATCTCTTGCGAGAGGACCACGTAACGTCGCTCAACATTTTTCTTTAGAAGCTCGTCGATGGCCTGGGGCGCCTGGCGGAGGACTGGTGCCAGTGCGATGGCCGCATCACGGAACGGATCGCATTCAGCAACCGCATTCTGATCCGTCTTAGAGGCCTTCTTTGCCTTATCCCAGCCGCTTTCATAGATAAACGCTGGATCACAATAGAGCTTGTATCCAACCAAACTCATCGCAAGTGGGCGACCGCGCTGATCCAGCACTTCACCGCGCTGGGCAAGTTCCTTGCGTTCGCTGGTACGACGTCCGGCGGCTCGATCAAGCTCTGCAGGTGGCAGCAGTTTCAATTGTGCAACGCGCGCAACCGTCAGGGTGAGCGCGATGGCTGTGCAAGTAACCAACGCCTTGGCCCACCGGCGTGTACGTAATGATTGATCAGCACTTGCGATGGATGCTGCGTGTGACTCGAGCTCCGGTATACCTTCAGCGTTCACGCGTGCCTACCTTCGCTCTGCCAGTGGTGGATGACTTGGAACTACGCGTCTTCTTTGCCGCACTCACCTTTGGGGCAGCTTCCGAACTCACAACCTTGGCCACTACTTGCTCACCAAGCGCGCCTTCAGCAGGAGTTGCTGCGAGCAACGTGGATTCGCCGGCAGGAATCAATTCCAACTTCAATTTGCTGGCGTAAGTACGAATATCAGCAGGGTCGCTCCGACGCGCAACATCGGCTCGCATGCGCCACTGCGCGCGTTCTTGCTCCACAATGCGATTGTGCGCTCGGGAAATCTCGTTGGAGACTTCATAGCGTTGCTGCCGGAGCGCAAGCAGGCCGAGGCCCATCGCGCCGAGAGCAATCATGATCAGAAAGAGCTTGGAGAAGAGGCGCATAGCGGGCAGTACTCTGTGAGGTCCATCAACCCTTGGTAGGAATCTTCAGCGTCTGCCCTGGCTTGAGCGCAGAAGGGTCCTTGATACCGTTGTACTTCAGGAGTTCGGCAACCTTGACGCCCTGCTTGCGCGCGATGGCGTACGGGGTGTCGCCCTTCTGAATCTTGTAAGTCGCGGCAACCCGAGCAGCCACTGGTGCCTCCGGGGTGGCCTTCGCCACTGCGCCATCAACAACGGTCCGCGCGGTGGCACCAGGCTTCAGCACTTCGATGGACGGAATGCGAAGGTCAGAGTTGAGCGCCAACTTCGCCGCGTCCGGAGCAACAGCCTTGTTGTATTCCTGAAGCTTGTTGGCGAGCGAGCCATCGCCGTACTCGCGGGCAGCGATCGACCAGTAGGTCTCGCCCTTTTGAACCTTATGGAAACGCACGGGCGTGCCGTCGGCCTTGGCGACTTCGATGGCGAGCGGAGCCGGATCGACAGCGAGTTGCTCGCCGCCGGTCAGGTCGGTTGCACCGGGCAGCGCGCTGGCGCCATCCGTGGCAAGATCCACGCCG
>NSIA01000153.1 GCA_002737585.1 Planctomycetaceae bacterium
TTTTGGCTGATTTAAGCCGAAATCCGTTGCGGCAATGCATGCCACCCGATGGCTGCACGCCATCGAGTTCATCGGCAGGGAAAGCGGAAATCCATCAGCGCACGGCGCCGATTTCGGAAGCAAATTCAAAGACGCGCAACTTGGCGCTCCGAGCCCGCGGATTGGCGCGCAACTCAGCGTCGGTTGCCTCCACCGGCTTTCGGGTGAGACGCTTGCCAAGCCCGGCTGTTTCCCACTCCACGAACGCGTGTTTCACCAATCGGTCTTCCAGGCTGTGGAACGAAATGACCCCCATTCGAGCCTTGGGATTGAGCCAAGTGGTGCTGGGAAAATTGCTTGCAGTCGCACGAAATGCCTCAAGAAGGCTTCGTAAAGCGCCTAACTCATCGTTGACCATGATGCGGAGCGCCATGAAGGTCCGCGTGGCAGGATGCATGCGGCTCTCGCGCGCCTTGGGCCCATAGGCAGCGCTCACGGCAATGGCCAGTTCATGGGTGGTCCGGAACGGCGCCCTGCTCCGACGTTCCACGATGGTCCGAGCAATCCGACGGGCAAATGGGTCCTCGCCCAGTTGGAATATCGCGTCAGCCAGCGCCGATTCAGACATCCGGGCCAGGAGATCGGCCGCCGTCTCGCCGCGCGAGAGATCCAGCCGCATGTCGAGCGCGCCATCGTTCTGGAAACTGAAGCCACGCGACGGGTCATCCATCTGCGAACTGGCAAACCCCAGGTCCGCCAAGATGCGATCGGCAGCCCACCCGGCCGCCAGCATGGCTCGGTCGACATTGGCAAACGAACCGTGCATGGAGCGGACCTCCGCACCTGCGACGTTCCGGACCCGGGCTTCGGCAAATGCCAGATTCCCGGCGTCCAAGTCGCACAACATGATTCGACCGCCCGCGCCAGCTGCTCGGGCCAGAGCCTCGGCATGACCACCGCGCCCGGCAGTCAAGTCGAGCACCGTGCCGCCCGGGGGCGGACCAAGCAAGTCACTGATCGATTCAAGTAAGACCGGAAGATGACCGGCGGGGTTGCTCATGTTCGACGCTTGGCGCCATCGGCCGCCAGTGAGCGCGGCACGCGGCGTCCACCCGTTGGCGTTGCGCCGGAACCGCGCGTTGCTACGGCGAGCAACACAATGAATACACCCACCAGGAACAAGAACGGCCACAGCAATCGACCTCCTTGACCCAGTAAGTACAGGGCAGTAGCCATACCAATAAGAACGAGCCCAAACTCCATGCCGTACAGCGCGCAGACCGCCTTGCGAACCGAATCGCCACACGCGCGCTTGACGCGGTGATGCAGGTGATTGGCATCAGGCGTWGAGAACGGAACCCCCGCGAGCCGACGACGAATCATCGCCAGTGCCGTGTCCAGAATTGGCAGCCCAAACATCGCCAGACCGCACATGACCAGCAACGTGGAATGACCTTCGTAGCCAGCGTCGGCGGGCAATGGCACCACCGGAGGCATACCTGGCAAGGTCGGAACGCTATCGGCAACAGCGCGCGCCACCAGTGGGCAACTGAACGGCTGCAGATTGGCGAAAGTCATGATGATSGTGACGGAAAGGAAGCCGATCAACAGGCTTCCGGCGTCCCCAAGGAAAATCGTGGCGGGATTGAAGTTGTAAACCAAGAATCCCAGACACGCACCCATAAGACTCAAGCACAAGACCACACGCACGCCGGCCATGGACTGCGTGAGTTCGCCAATATTCGAAAGGTCAGGCGGCAATGCATACACAATCAACAGCGACAACGCCAGCAGCCCAAGGCACATGACCACGGTGATGCCAGAGAGAAGTCCATCAAGGCCATCCAGCAAATTAGCGGCGTTACTGCCACCAAGTACGAACGCCGCCACCAGCGCGGTTCCGACCCAATAGAAGACCGTGGCATTCTGAATGGCAAATCCACCCAGATCAATCAAGCTTGCATCGGGGCTACCCATGATTGGAGAGAGCAGCCCACTTGCTACGTTGATCCCGATGTCATCAATCGCCAAAGCCGCGGCAGCCACCAACTGGCCGGCGATCTTTAGGCGAGCATCAAACTTCCAGATGTCGTCTGCCAAACCAGTAAAGGTAATGGCAATCATTCCAAGCACTACCGAGAATGGCACGGGCGGAAGCGACAAGAGATCTCCGCCCGAAAACAGCGCGCTGACAATGATTCCAACAAAGACTCCGACGAAGACGCCGACGCCTCCCAGGTACGCCACGGTTCGCCCGTGCAGTTTGCGCACCYGATCCGGCGCGTCCACCACGCCCGTCTTGTGTGCGACCCAGCGCGCAATCGGAACGGCGATCACTGTCGCCCCAAAGCTCGCAAGCAATGCAGGCAGCGAATTCATCAAGAGCGAAAGCACTGCATCAAGACGCGCTGCCGTTGTCATGGAGATGCAATTCATGCTGCCGCCTCCGGCGCACGAGCATGCTCAGCAATCAGGTCATGAATGGTGCGCTCCAATGCAATGTGCGCCTCAAACCCGATAGCGGTCCGAATGCGGGTGATATCTGGAACCCGAATAGCAAGGTCTTCAAATGAAGCTCCGAACACTTCCGAGTACGAAACATGTTCGATCGTTGACGCAGATCCGGTGACGCGAATCACCAGTTCCGCAAGATCTTGAACTGTGACCGGGCGATCGCCACCCACATTGAAGACTCGACCGTGGCACTCCGTGCGGTTGAGCAGCTTGGGCAGCGCCGCAGCAACATCGCGCACATCGCAGAAGCAGCGCACTTGTTGCCCGGTACCGTGAACCTGAATGGGCTGTCCCGCCACCGCTGCTGCCACAAATCGCGGCAGCACCATGCCGTAGCGACCGCGCTGCCTGGGCCCAACCGTGTTGAAGAATCGCGCGATGACTACCGGAAGGCCATCACGTTGCGCGTGGGCAAGAGCGAGTTGTTCATCAATCGCCTTGGAGAGGCCATAGGACCACCGCGAAACAGTGGGCCCACCAAAGACAAGGTCATCATCTTCCTGAAACGGTGAACGCACGCCCTTTCCGTACACCTCGCTTGAACTTGCAAAGAGCAGCGGTGTACGTGTGCGTGAGGCAAATGTCAGAATGGCCGCCGTCTCAAAGATGTTGGTCTCAGCGGCTCGAGCGGGATCTTCCACCACCAGCCGCACACCAACCGCTGCGGCGAGGTGATAGATGCCATCAAAGTGGCGCGCTGCCAACAACGGCAATGCCGCGGAGACGGTCGATTCAAGCAGTTCAATCCTGGTGCCACCCATGGCATGCGCAGCGTGTAGGTTGGAGTGTCGACCGGTGGAAAGGTCATCAACTACGGTGACGTGCCCGCCCGAGGCGAGCAGCGTCTCGCAGAGGTGCGAGCCGATGAAGCCCGCACCACCTGTGACTAGGAAGCGCCGCCCCGTTTGAATTGCGCTCATAGTCCATGCCCCGCTTTCGGGCGTGAATGGGTCAGGACTTGGCCTCCGTGGAAGCTGGTTGCGTGGAAGCTGGTTGCGTGGAAACTAGTTGCGTGGACACTGGCTTGGCGTATTCGGCCATCAATTCCGCGTTCTTCTTGAAGTATCCACCGATCGTGTGCTCTGGGCGCATCAATACGGTGCCCATCAAGACTGCGTGTGTCTCCTGCAACTGGTAGATGAATTTGGAAACCAGCCCGCGTTGATCTTGCATCGCGCGCACCACCAAGATGGCAGCGTCGCAGCAATCCGCTACTACCAATGATTCGCCAGCAACCAAGGTCGGCGGAAGATCAACCACCACCACCTGGTACTTCTCGCGGAGTCGCGCCACCAACCGGCGCATCTCATCGGTGGTCAGGCGTTCGTACACGCGAATGTCCGCAGTACCGGGTCCGTAGATGGCGATTCCATGCGCCATGTGTGGCTCGACGGTCTTACCAGCAAGCATGTCGCTGAGGCCCGGCGCATCCGGGTCAATACCAAAGATAGAAGCGACGCGTGGGCGCCGCAGATTGGCATCAACAATCGCCACTGTCCGACCGGCCGCGTGCAAACTCAATGCCAGATTGACCGCGGTGGTGGTGGCGCCGCCAGCAGGATGCGGCGTCATGACCGCTATCGAACGAAGTCCGCTGGCGTCCATTGACTTTCGAACCGCTGATGCAAACTGGCGGAACATCTCGGCGGTGGTGGAACCAGGAAGTTCCGTGACCACTCGTTCCGCTGCCTTTGGACTCGACGGATCATCACTGATATCAGGGATGACACCCAGAAGCCGGGCGCCACCAATGCCAGCAATGTCACTCGGTTGCTTCACGCGCTGATCAAGGAATTCGCGCAGGAACAGAATGCCCGCCACTATCAAGAGCACCAGCACCGCGCCACCGGGCACCATGAATTTCAGCTGCGGGAAGTCAAGCTCCTTGGGCGTACTGGCGCGCTGTACCAAGCGCACGCGACGAGCATCTTCACGAGCCTGCAGCAGGTCCAGCTGCGAAATCAAATCCTGC
Organism: Planctomycetaceae bacterium; assembly: GCA_002737585.1. Lineage (GTDB taxonomy): Bacteria > Planctomycetota > Phycisphaerae > Phycisphaerales > SM1A02 > UBA966. The sequence goes on from NSIA01000153.1 coordinate 4,466, forward strand.
AAGTCATTGCGTTCCAGTTCCTTCTGAACAAGCTGCTCCTTCAACGCATCCAGTGCACTGATCTGCGCGGTGAGTTCCTGAAGGCGCTTCTGCCCCGTGGTCAAGTCGAGCGTCTGCTTCTCTACCAGTGAGTTCAAGCCAACCACGCGCTGCGCAAAGTTAATCTTGTCCGCCAACAAGTTGCGGGACATTGATTCATTCATCGACGCTGAAAGCCGCGCGCGCCCGGAGGCCTCGCGCTGCATGAGGTCTTTGACTTGCTGGTGGTCCTCGCCAAAGCGTTCGCGCGAAGCAAGCAAGGCAACCTGCAACTGTTGCAGATCGCGCTCAAGAGCACGGATTGACTGATCATCCAGTGCATTACGGCGGTCTTCATCCTCAAAGCGCTGATCAGCAATCTTTCGATCAATGGAGTCAAGCCGTGCTTGCGCCAAAGTCAGGTCACGGATCGTGTCGTCGCGCAGGCGCGCAAGATTTTC
>NSIA01000154.1 GCA_002737585.1 Planctomycetaceae bacterium
CGCCCATGGGACCGCTRCCAGAGGTGGTGGCGACACCGCTGCCGCAAGTGGAGCCTCCGGGCGTGACCGAAATTGAACGAACCGTCACGCTGGCGGACGGCACCAAGGTGATTCGCAAAGAAGAAATAGTCACTGCAGCCGATCCCGCCACCGCAGAAGACGACAGCGTGTTCATCGACCAAGGCAATCAGCGCACGCTGCGGGTTGGGCAGCGGTGGTTGGTGGAGAGTTTGATTGGACAGATCAACGGTCGGCCGATCTTTGCTGAAGAGATCTTCAAGCAGATTGAGGCAGCGGTGTTGTTGGCATCGCAGGATCCCAATCCAGAATCGGCACGCACGCAGGTTGACGCGTTGGTGCGCCGCGCCTTTCGTCAGCAGGTGGAATCCGAGTTGATTCTTGCGGAAGCGGAGAGCCGGCTTTCCCCGGAAATGAAGGTCGGCTTGCTCAGTTGGCTGCGCGACTTGCAGGARACCACGATCGCCGAGCGTGGTGGTAACCGTGCCAGCGCTGAAGAGGCGCTCCGTGATGAGATGCAAATGTCCGTTGAGGAGTTTGTCACCTTCCGCAAGAACGCTGAATTGACCAGGGACATCCTGCGCCGCAAAGTAGAGCCGCGCGTGGTGGTGAGTTGGCGCGATGTTGAACGCTTGTATCGGCAGCGACATGCGGCATATCAGCCGGATCCGATTTACCGGCTCGGCCGCATTCGCCTAGCAAAAGAGCAGCAGGCGGACAAGATTGAAACGGTGAAGCGGATGATGGCAGAGAAGAAGACCTTCACTGAAATTGCTGATGCCGTYGGCATCCCTGAGCATGGCATGTGGCGCGCCGTCACCGTGACGGACGGCAAAATGATGATTGCCGATATGACCAATGATCTRCAGAAACTCATTGCGCCCCTGCAGCCTGGRATGATTTCTGAGCCGCTTGACGCGCGYACTTCCATGACGTGGTTTGCCGTCATCAGCAAGGAAACGCCGGCACAAATGTCTATCTATGACACGGATTTGCAACTCTCCTTGCGGGGTGAATTGCAAGGAACGCAAGAGCGCATTGAGCAGGCTCGCTACATTCAGTCGTTGCAGAAGCGGTGGCTCGGAGCAAGTATTTCCAAGATGGAAATTCGGCTCGTGCAGATTGCCCGTGAGCGGTACTTGGATCCGCTGCGWCCGATGAAGGGTGCGCAGCAGGGTCCGGCGCGCTGAGTTAAGTGTCTCACTGAGGTGAGCGCCTCAYTGACTTGAGTGCCGGACTGACCTGCGCGCCTACCACGGCGTYCCGCCCGCATCGAACGCGTGTGGCCAGTGCAATACGGTGAGAGTGCCATCGGTCTCCACCGATACCGCCACCACGTCAAACTGAAACATACGGTCATGGAAYTCCGGTCGCTCAAGCAGCGTGGCGGCAAGTCGCACCAGATTCCCTTGCTTCACCGCGTCGACGCGCTCCTCTGGGTTCCATGGACCACGGCGCGTCTTGACTTCGACAATCGCCACCGCACCACCCGGCGCCATGGCAACGATGTCCGCTTCGTCGTCGCCAATGCGGAGGTTCCGTTCCATGACGGTGTAGCCRCGATCAGCCAAGTACTGGGCGGCGGCGCGTTCGCCGGCCACTCCGATTTCAGCGCGTGACAACGAGTTGCTAGTTGGCTCCATCGCAGCGAGCGTATGAGCGAAATCCTCCCGCCCATGACGATGGGGCGGAAAGGCAGCGCACATTCATGGCAATCAGTTAGTGATGCACCCAGCCCGGAGCAACCAAGCCGGTTTGCTGTCGACCAGCTGGAAAGAGCAGCAAATTAGCCAATTCAAAGACTCGCTTCGAATTGCGTTCGGCAGCGGGGTAGTGCTCCGCGGTGGCTTGGCGCAGGTTGGACTTGGTGGTGCCAACCGCGGCGAGTTCTGCATCGGTGGCTGAATCAATTTCGCCAAGGATGGTCTCGCGCGTCCATTCGGGGTGGTATTGAATTCCGTAACTCAGCGCGCCCACGCGGAACGCCTGCACCGGGCAGGCYTCRCCCTTCATGACCACGGTGGCGCCTTCCGGCAACTTTGAAACATGGTCTCCGTGGCTCTCAAAGACGTACTGCGTCCAGCCGATGCCGGCGTGGAGGACATCTTCAACGCCGATACCGGTAGCGCGTGCTGGAACCCAGCCGAGTTCAGGCTTGGTCATGGTTGCCACTTCGCCGCCAAGCGCCTTTGCAAGCATCTGCGCGCCGAGGCAGATTCCAAGAATCGGGATCTGTCGGGCGTGCGCCTCACGCATGAGTTCTAACTCAGGTGCGTTCCAAGCATCGTTGCCGTTGGCAGACTGTGGGCCACCCAGCGAAACCAGGCCGTGCACGTCATCAAGGTCGTTGGGCAACGGCTGACCAAGATCAACGCGAACGATACGAACGCGTTGACCGTGTGCGCGGAGCGAAACTCCCAGTAGTCCCGGGTCGCTGATCTTGGAATGCTGGATGACAAGGATGGCCATCGTGGTTCTCGCGGTGGGGCTGACAGAGTGGATCGAACAGGGTGACGCTAGCGGATCAGACGGCGCTCGTAGAGCGCGTTGGTGCGCTGGTCGCGGTTGTTGGCGTGGATTGACCCTCAATCACTGATCGAACAGTACGGGCGATCGCTGCAGGATCAAGCCCGCAATCGACCAACTGCTCCTTGCGTTCGCCGTGGTGGATCCAGAAGTCTGGAATCGCCAAACGCGTGACCAGCCGTGTATCCAGGCCGTGATCATTGCACGCCTCCAACACGCACGCGCCGAAGCCGCCGCGGATGGAGTGATCTTCAATGGTGACCACCGGGATGCCGCGTCCGAGCAGATCCTTGAGAAGCGCCACATCAATGGGCTTAGCAAAGCGTGCGTCGTACAGGTCAACGGTGTACTCGCCGAGCAGGGCGATCGCTTCTGCAGATTCATGCGCCATGGTCCCAAACGCAACGATGGCAACATCTGGTCGCGCATGACGAATCAGCGCGCGCGACTTGCCAAGTTCAAACGGTGGGCAAGCGGTGTTGGTGAAGCGATCGATCACTCCCTCGCGCGGATAGCGGAGGCTGGTGATGCCTGCTTCGTAACTCGCCATGAAATCAAGCGCAGCCTTCATGCTTGGCTCATCAAGAGCGCCCATGATGACGGCGTTGGGCAGAACGGAAAGCATGGCGATATCGCAGAAGCCGTGATGCACCGCGCCGTCGCCGCCAACAAGTCCGGCGCGATCGAGGCAGAGACGCAGTGGCAGACCTTGCAAGGCAGCTTCCTGGAAGCACTGGTCAAACGCGCGCTGCAGGAATGTGCTGTACACGGCCATGAACGGCTTCCAGCCAGTCTTGGCAAGACCGCACATCATGTCGGCGGCGTGACTCTCGCAGATGCCGGTGTCCCAGACGCGGTCGGGGAACTTGGCCTGCACCTTGGAGATGCCGGTGCCGTCCGGCATAGCAGCGGTGCATGCCACTACCTTTGGATCGCGCGCCATCAGGTCGGTCATCGCTTCGCCGAACGCTGCGGTGAAGGATCGACCACTCTTCTTCAGTTCAACGCGGCAGCCTTCGTTCTCCATGTCGTCGAGCATGCTGAACGGGCTCGGTGAGTGGAAGGTGCAGCTGTCTTTCTCGGCAAATCCGAAGCCCTTGCCCTTCACGGTCTTCACGTGCAGCACCATGGGACGATCGAATTCCTTGGCTTCATTCAGGACATCCACCAAGGCCTTGATGTCATGGCCGTCGACGGGTCCAACAGTGACCAAGTTGAAGTGCTCAAACCAACCGTTCGTGTGCACTTCATGCGCCAGATTCTTGGAGACTTCACCCAAGCGGTGGTAGATCTCTGCGAGCGTGCTGCCGCCGGGCATGTGCTTGGCAAATTCACGGGCAGTCTTCTTAAATTCACTGTAACCCTGGCTCAGGCGCACATGGTCAAAGTATGCAGCGACCGCGCCTTGYGGCTTGGCGATCGACATGCCGTTGTCATTGAGCACCACCAAGAACTGACGGTGCAGGGTGCCGGCGTTGTTCAGGCCTTCCATCGCCACACCGTTCACGATGCTGGCGTCACCAATCACCACCGCAACGCGGCGACCATCAGCGTTGTCAGCCGTCCAGCCTTCGCCACCGAGCGTATCGCCGCGCGCTACACCAACAGCAGTGGAGATACCGGTACCGGCGTGACCAACAGAGAAGAGATCGAAGTTTGATTCGCGTGGCTCGGGGAAGCCGGACATGCCGCCGCGCTGACGCAGCTTTCCAAAGAGGTGCTGCCGTCCGGTGAGGAGCTTGTGCGTGTAGCACTGGTGGCCAACATCCCACAGCAAACGATCATGACCGAAGTCAAACACGTAATGCATGGCGATAACCAAATCCACCACGCCAAGATTCGGCGCTAGGTGGCCTCCCGACTTTGCTACTTGGTCGCAAATGGCTTCGCGAACTTCTGCCGCCAGTTGCGGCAATTGTTCGATGGAGAGCTTCTTAAGGTCGGCGGGACCAGCGATCGTTGGGAGGAGCTTCATAGGGGAGTCTTGGGTACCTGTCAGCGCACGACCATTGGTGATTCGGGCGCTCCGCTGACGTTGCCACCGGGGCATTCGCAAGCGGTGGGAAAGTGTAGCGCAGTGGTGGTTATTTAGTCCGAGTTGCCAGCGCGTGGGCGTTCAAACGGAGGGGTTCGGCGGCATTTCCGAAGGGTTTCAGGGCACTCAAGGCGATTTCCAAGAGATGCGCCACGTGGCGATGGCTTTCGTCAAGGCCAAAGACGCTTGGATAAGTGAGCTTTCCTGCSTCCCGRTCTTTGCCGGCAGCCTTACCGAGGTGCTCGGTGGACTGGGTTTCGTCCAAGATGTCATCCACCACCTGGAACATCAGTCCCAAGGACTCGCCGTAGGTGGTGAGCGCGTGGAGGCGAGATTCGTCGGGCGTTCCGCACAGGGCGCCCATGCGRCACGCACAGCGGATCAGCGCACCGGTCTTATTGTCGTGCACTAAGCGGAGGCG
>NSIA01000155.1 GCA_002737585.1 Planctomycetaceae bacterium
GCGGCGCGCACTGGTGAATCAAGGGCAATTTCCATCGCTACCGAAGTCAACGCATCGCCAGCCAGGATGGCGAGTGCTTCGCCGTGTGCCTTGTGAGTAGTGGGGCGACCACGGCGGAGGTCATCATTGTCCAGGGCCGGAAGGTCATCATGGACCAAACTAAAGCAGTGGATCATTTCCAGGGCGATGGCCGCAGGAATGGCGTCCGCACGGCGGCCACCCACTGCCTCGCACGCGCGCAAGGTGAGTACCGGGCGCACGCGCTTGCCGCCTCCTAACACCGCGTACTGCATCGCTTCGCGTAATTTGGGCGCCAAGAGATGATCTGCTAGCGCCTGATTGAGCGCAGTTTCAACCTCAATAATGAGTTGGGAATCCGTTGCGTGCGTGCCGAGCGCGGTCATTCCGCGGAGTGTACCGAACTCCGTATGATCCTTCTCTCGCCGCCCCTCCCGCGGTCCCCACCCACCATGATCGAATCATTCTTAGCACTGATGCACCGCGGCGGACCAGTCATGTGGCCGCTCTTCATCCTGAGCGTCGTTTCCGTAGCCGTGTCCTTTGAGCGCGGGGTTTTTTGGTTCAAGCAGAACGGTCCCGGCGCCAAGCGTGGGTTTGTATTGCTCATGGAGTCGTTCCGACGCGGCGATCGCGCCCGCGTTGAGGCGTTGGCTGGCACCAGTGACACCGTGTACTCGCGGGTAGCCACGGCGCTCCTCAACGACGGCGCCAGCGATGCGGTCGCCGTGGGTTCGGTAGAAACCGAACGCATTCGTATGGACCGTTGTATGGCCACGCTTTCCACCATCATTACTGCAGCCCCGATGCTTGGCATTCTGGGAACCGTCACGGGAATCATCCGCAGCTTTGAGTTACTTGGTGGCGGTGGGGCGATGGTTGATCCGCGCGCGATCTCCGGCGGTATCGGTGAGGCGCTCGTGGCAACCGCGTCCGGACTGGTCGTTGCGTTGCTTTCGCTGTTCCCCTTCATGGGCTACGGCGCGCAGCGTGAGAACACGCTGGGACGCTTAGAGACCATGATTGCAGTCGCACAGCTCACCTTCGGCACAGCGCCGCCGCCGCGCGCTCATCACGAGCCGTCGACCGATCCGAATTACAAGCATGAGCGTGCTCCCGCAGAGATTGGCGCTCCGCAGCACGTCTGAGTGGGGTGCAGCCGAGCAACCAG
>NSIA01000156.1 GCA_002737585.1 Planctomycetaceae bacterium
CTAAGGCCATCAAGGGTGTGGAACTTGGCAGTCGGATACTTGGCACGCAACGCGTCCAGCGCGCCTTGCTTGTCTTCGTTCTCAAAGTTGATTTCGCCACTCTGCGAGAACTTCCGGAACGGCTTGATGCATTGGGACACTGGCTTGCCGGCCGCCACCAACGCACTCACCACATTGATGAATGCGCGCGCGCCACTGTCGGTGCACCACATGTCACCAAAATAGAAGTGCCCGCTCAGTTCGCCACCAAACGGCGCGCCCGTCTCGCGCAACTTCTGCTTCATGAATACGTGTCCAACGCGCCCTTCAACCGGTACGCCACCCGCCGCACGCACACTCTCTTCAACGGAGCGCGTGCTGCGCAGGTCGTACACAATCGAAGCACCAGGCTGCGCCTTCAACCAGCCCTGCGCGAGCCACGCGGTCAGCAAGTCGCAGCCAATCGGTTCGCCCTTCTCATCAATCACCATGCATCGGTCGGCATCACCGTCAAAGCAGACGCCAAAGTCAGCCTTGAGTGTGCGAACACCTTCGCGCGTCGGAGCCAAATTCGCTTCCACCAAGGGATTTGGTTCATGCACAAATTCGCCGGTGGAATTATCAAAATTGATCGGGGTGATCTTCAAACCCTTCACCGCGCTGAATACCTGCGGCACCATGGTTCCCGCCATACCGTTTGACGCGTCGATCACCACATGCAGCGTGCGTGTGCCGTCAAGAATTTCCTTGGGTAAAAGCGCCAGCAAGTGCGCGCGGTAACCACTCCACAGGTCGCGCGACTCCTCCGTGCCACCGCCGGGGCCCATGCCTTTGCGCGCACCCTCGGCAATGAGTTTGATCGCACCAAGACCAGTGTCCTGACCAACCGGCTTGGCGCCAACGCCACTCACCTTGAATCCGTTGTACTGCGCCGGGTTGTGACTGGCCGTGGTCTGCACCGCACCCGCGGCATTCAACGCATTGACAGCAAAGTACGTGAACGGCGTGTCCACCATGCCAACATCAACCACCTGTGCGCCAGCTTCAATCATGCCGTCCTTCAACGCGCGCACCAGACTTGGCGAACTCTTGCGCATGTCACGACCGACCACCACCAGACGGGCTCCCGAATCCGTTCGACCTTCCTTGGAAGCCGTCTCCAAGAGGAAACGCGCTGTGCCGTAGCCAATTTGCCACGCATCGGTCTCGTTAAGAGGCTCGGGGTAAATGCCGCGGACGTCGTACGCCTTGAAGATCTTCTGAAGCATGGAGCGCGGATCGTAGTATTCCTGCCATGACCATGAAGCGCGCCCATACGGCCTTTCACACGAAACGCAGCCTGACTCGCATCGTGGCAACCGTTGGGCCGGTGTCTAACTCCACCGCCATGCTCACCCGACTTGCGCGCGCCGGGGTCAGCGTCTTTCGCCTGAATATGAGTCACGGCGACCCCACCACGCATGCGCGCACCATCGCCACGATCCGTGCCGTCGCCAAGTCACTCAAGCTGGAAATCGGCATCCTCGCTGACCTACCCGGTCCAAAGATTCGACTCACCACCATCGAACGCGGTGAAACCATCCGACTCCGCCACGGAGACCCCGTCCGCATCGCGCGTGGCACCGGAGTGATCAACCCCGATGCACGCCCGATCACCCTGCATGTGGACTACAAACGGTTTACTGATGATGTCGGCACCGGCGACCGCGTGCTCATTGATGACGGCGCCGTGCAACTACGCGTGCGCGCCAACCGCCGCGGCGTGGTGGAGTGCGTGTGTGAAGTTGGCGGCAACATCTCCAGCCGCAAGGGCGTCAATCTTCCCGAGACCGCCGTCAGCCTGACCGCGCCAACTGCGCGCGATCGCGTCTTGGCCGACTGGGCGGTGCGACACGGCGCCGATTTCGTAGCGCTGTCATTTGTGCAAACAGCCGCCGATATCACCAGCCTACGCCGCACACTTGCCCGCAGTGCAAAGGCTTCTCGCAGCCGTATCCCCGGCATCGTTGCCAAGATCGAGCGGCCCGTTGCTCTTAACTCCCTTGACGCCATCGCCGCCGAAGCGGAAGCCATGATGGTGGCGCGCGGCGACCTTGCCATTGAACTGGATTTTGCGCGCGTTCCAGTTGAACAACGCAGAATTCAAGCCGCCTGCGAACGCGCCGCCATCCCGTGCATCGTTGCCACGCAGATGTTGCAGAGCATGATGGAAGCTCCACTTCCAACCCGCGCTGAAGCGTCCGATGTTGCGAGCGCCATCTTTGGCGGCGCTGACGCAGTGATGCTGAGCGGCGAGACCGCTGCCGGCAAGTATCCGCTCGACTCTGTTTCCGCCATGCGCCGCATTGCTGAGGAAACCGAATCATGGCTCCGCAACCAACCCGCACGCGTACTCCGTTCGCGCGAATTGGTAGAGAGCGACGAACCCGCCGCAGTACTCGCCCGCAGCATGGCACAGATGGCCACCGAAAGTCACGCACGGGCCATCATCGCCTGGACCGATCCGCGTTCGTTGCGATTCATCAGCCAGACCGATGTCAATGTTCCGATCTATGCGTTCGGCGCCAGCGATGCTGAACTGCGCACCCTCGCCCTGCTGCGCGGGGTGCGCGCCATCCGCATGGCGCACCCATCCGATTCGCGTGACTTTGTACGCGTGGCGGAACGCATCTTGCGCGACGCGCGGCTACTCACCACCCGAGACCGCGTGGTGGTCGCCACCGGATTTGCCGGCCACGGCACCGAGCGCCTGTGGCTGCGGCAAGTGGGCGCCAAGGCTGTTTGACGCCAAATGCCCCTGCGGTGGCGGATAACGCTGAAGTTATGACGCATTTGGCACATTTCCCACCGTGTTAGCCATTGCGAAATGCACGGTTTCTCGGTAACTTCCGACGTTTCCCCACCAGTCGGTGGGGACGACGCGGCCCACAGGTGGACACCGCGTCGCACGGAGACCCCGCGTGGGGTTTCCATCGTCCTCGCTCCAAGCGCCCTTGGTTCGGGACGGCCGCCGAATTTCGGCGTCCACCGGTCGTGCCCGCGGTGTCGCTGCAGTTGCTCGTAAGGAGAGCCAACATGTCTGATCAAAAGTCACTCGCTAAAGAACTCGTCGAAGCCGGAGTCATCTTTGGACAGCGTCGTTCCAGCTGGAACCCGAAGATGAAGCCGTACATCTTTGCCACCAAGAATGGCGTTTCGATCATCGACATCAAGGAGACCATCAAGGGTCTTCTGTTGGCCAAGAAATTCATCACCAAGGTCGTCGCTAGCGGCAAGGACGTGTGCTTTGTCGGCACCAAGCGTCAGGCCCGCGGCGCCGTCGAGCAATACTGCACTGAATGCAAGATGCCCTACGTCACTGAGCGTTGGCTCGGTGGCACGCTCACCAACTTCCGCACCATCCGCGAGCGCCTGCGCCGCTTGGAGGAACTGGAGCGTCTCGGCGAGACCGGCAGCATCAAGAACTACTCCAAGAAGATGGAATCACAGCTTGCGCGCGAAGAGAAGAAGATCTTCCGCAACCTCAACGGCCTGCGCACCATGGGCAAACTCCCAGGCGCGCTGGTGGTCATTGACACCACGCGCGAACTGAATGCATTGCTCGAGGCGAAGGCCCTGGGCATTCCAACCATCTGTTTGATCGACACCGACGGCAACCCGGATTTGGCTGACATTCCAGTGCCAGCCAACGATGACTCGATGCGCTCCATCGACATCGTCATCCGCGAACTCTGCGCGGCTGCCTTGGCAGGCCGTGGCGAACGCAGTGGCGCAGCTCCTGAAGAGATGGGCGCAGCGGTCGTTGCTTCTGGCGAGTTGGATGCACCTGCCGGCCAGCGCCCGGTTCGTCGTTCCAGCCGCAGCCAGTTCCGTTCCGACAGTGGTCGTTCTGCGAGTTCCGACGCCCCTGCTGCAGCTCCGGCCGCAGCACCGTCAGCAACCACCAGCGCGTAAATCGAATTGCACATTCCAATCAACATAAACACCCAACCAGAGGTGACTGAATGACTACCGCCAATATCAATTCGAAAGTTGTCATGGCCCTGCGCGAGCGCACCGGCCTTGGCATGATGGACTGCAAGGCTGCTCTGATCGAGGCTGGCGGCGACGCCAAACTCGCCGAGGAGCGCTTGCGCGAGAAGCTCAAGGGCAAGATGGATACGCGTACCGATCGCGTGGCTGGCGAAGGCTGCATTGCCATCGCTGTGTCAGGCAAGAAGGCCGCCATCATTGAGGTGCGCGCCGAGACTGACTTCACCGCTCGCAATCCCGAGTTCCGCGCCATGGCCGCTGACCTCGCGAAGGCTGCTGTGGCTGGTGCAGTGGGCGCAGCCGTGAAGACGGATGCCATGCAGAAGCAACTCGACGAAGTCCGCATCCGCACCGGCGAGAACCTCTCGTTTGGCGGCGGCCAAGTGGTTGAAGGCGATTCGTTCGCTCAGTACATCCATCATGACGGCAAGAAGGCTGGACTGATCGTCTATTCCGGCACGATTGACCACGACACCGGCGTAGGCATTTGCCAGCACATCGTTGCTGCAGATCCTGCACCGATCGCCGTTGACGAGCACGGTATTCCTGCCGCCATGCTTGCAGAGAAGCGCGCCGAAGCAGTTGCCGAGGCGAAGGCCTCCGGTAAGCCGGAGCAAATCGCTGAGAAGATGGCTGAAGGCAAGCTGCGTAAGTTCTTCGAGGAAGTCACTCTCCTCGGCCAAAAGTACGTACGCGACGACAAGAAGGCGATCAAGGAACTCTTGGCACCTGATGCCAAGATCCACCAGTTCGTCCGCATGATGGTCGGTCAGCACTGACGACCGATGGATGACTCAGCGAGTCATCAGTCAGCAAGTAACAACAAAGCGGGCGCGGTCTTTGGACCGCGCCCGCTTCTTTCGTATTCGTGCGTGCTCGCGAGTGAACGCGAAACTCAACTGGGCTTCGCAGCAGGTGCAGGCGCTGTCTTCGGCGCCCCGTCCATCGGTGCCGCATCCTTAGGTGCTGCATCCTTGGGCGCCGCATCCTTCGGCATCACGTCCACTGCCACCGGACAGTGATCGCTTGCATACCCGGCCGGAACCTTCTCCTTCTCAGGGTCAGTCTTCCAGTCGTAGTCACTGGCCGGATGCATCGTGCCCATCACAAAGAAGCCGCCGTCAACGACGTCATCTGCAAGTCCCTTGGTCATAAAGATGTAATCAATGGCACGGCCAGAATCATGCGTCGTGTACAGATCCTTGGTGCCGCTGTCCTTGTTGGCGCGGAAGTCGTACGCGCCCTTCATTCCCGCCGCGCCAAATGCCTTCGGTGTCTTCATTGAAGGCGTTGCGTTGAAGTCACCCAACACGGCCACGTTTGCTGCTGGGTTTGCGGCAAGGTCCTGCTTGACAAACTCAATGGTCTGCAGCGCTTCGCTTTCACGCTGGTAGTCAAATTCCTTGCCGCCAGCCTTGAAATGCACGGAATAGAGAATCACCGTCCAGCCATTGACATCGATCTCAACTTTCAGAGGCGATCGCTGAAACTTCTGCGCCTGATCGGGCTTCTTGCCAGCCCATCCTTCGCCGTCCCGCAGCGCGTCCATATCCGTGAGGTCCTCAGTGATGAACGTGGCGTGCGACTTGATCGGAAACCGACTCAGGCATGCCTGCTCCACGCCGCGGTAGTAGCCAACCTCTTCGCTGTACGCGTGCGCGTAGCCCATGTCCTTCAAATACGTGTCTCGGAACCACTTCAACGCGTCAAGGCTCTCCACTTCCTCAATGCACAGAATGTCTGCATCGAGCCGCTTGATCTCATCCGCAATGGCTTGCACGCGCGTTGCCTTGGTGGCCATCTTGATGTCGTCGTATTCCCCTTGCAAGGTGGGGTCATCAACGGCATCAAAGAGGTTCTCCACGTTGTAGGCGGCAATGCGGACTGCCCCGGCCTTTTTCTCAGGCGCCTTCTCCACGCCGTACCACACGCCAGCGGGTCGAATCTTCTTTGGCTCCTTGGCAGCCTTGCCACCGGAGCCAGTGCCGTTGGCGCTCCCGGACTTCTTTCCGTCCGAGGCTTTGGGTGCTTTAGCGGGCGCATCCTGCTTGGCTGGCGCGCTTGGGGCAGCCGGCGCTACCGGCGCTCCGTCTTGCCACGAAAGCGGCGCTGCCGACAGTACACATGCGAGCGAAACAATGCCGAACGTAGTCATAAGCTTCTGCATGAGCACGAGTCTAGCCGGGCAACCCCCTAGACTTCAGGTATGCCCCGCACGCAGCCATCAAGCCGAACGCGCTTCAGTCAGTACTTAGAGCGCTTCGAAGCCGCCCGAACCAAGGCCAAGCGGGAGAACATCACGGTCACGTGGCATGGACAGGAAAAAAGTCGACGCCGCACCCGATCGTTCCCCGCGCTGTTCCGCGCCTTCCTTGGCCTGGCGCATCCCTACCGCCGACGCATCGGCTTCTCCCTGGTCACCCTCACCGTTGCCACCGTCTGCGGCCTGGTGCCGCCCGCCGCAACCAAGGTGGTGATCGACAATGTCTTGGGCGGTCAGCCACTCACCGGCAACTGGTCACACATGCTGGGAGGCTTCGCGGAAACGCCGCAGATGCTGCTGGCATGGCTGGCCGGCACCGTGGTCACCGTCAGCGCCATCGCCACCGGGCTCTCGGTGCTGGGTCGCTACCAAACCACGCGCACCGTGAAGGTGTTGCAAACCGCCATGCGACGCCGCGCGTTCGATCACGCCATGCGACTGCCCCTGCACCGCGTGCAAGGACTACGGGCTGGCGGCGTGGGTGCCATTATTCGTGAAGATGCCGGCGGTTTGGCCGAACTGGTCTTTGCGCTCATCTACAACCCGTGGCGATCGGTGATCCAACTCACTGGCATCCTCACCATTCTTGCGCTGACCGATTGGCGACTGCTCTTAGGAGCATTCCTGCTCTTTCCGGCAGTCATGCTGACGCACCGAACCTGGATCGGCCGACTGCGTCCACTGTTCAGAGACATCCGCCAGCAAGTCGGCGAAGTTGACTCAACGGCAAGTGAAGCATTCAGCGGCATTCGCGTGGTGCGCGGCTTTGCACGCCCAAAGTTTGAAGGCATCCGCCACGGCACCGCGCTTGACCTCTTGGCTCGTCAAGAAATGCTCACGTGGTGGTGGAGCCGCACCGTCGAAGTGGCGTGGCAACTCTTGATTCCCGTCGCCAGTGCTGGACTGCTCTGGTACGGCGGCGCGCAGGTGCTGGCCGGCCGCATTACCACCGGCGAACTCATCATGTTCCTCACCTACTTGGTGATGCTCTTGGCACCGTTGGAAAGCTTGGCACAGAGCGCCACCGGGCTGCAGACCCACTTAGCTGGCCTCGACCGAACCCTTGATTTCCTAGGCGAAAGCCCGGAAATGCCTGATCGCGCCGGTGCCGTGCGGCTTGACCGCACCCAGGTCGCGGGAGCCATTGAATTGCGCAACGTTGGCTATCGCTACCCCAACCGCGAGGCGGATGTCTTGGCTGACATCTCCTTCACCACGCGCCCCGGCGAGATGACTGCATTCGTCGGTGCCAGCGGTGCAGGCAAGACCACCCTGTGCAACCTCATCGCTCGCTTCTTTGAGCCAACATCAGGAACAATCACCCTCGACGGACGCAGCCTCAGCGACATTGAACTCGCCTCCTTCCGCAAGATCCTGGGCATCGTTGAACAGGACGTCTTCCTCTTTGATGGCACCGTTGCAGACAACATTCGCTACGCCGATCCCGGCGCGCCCATGGAACGCGTGCACTGGGCTGCCAACGCCGCCAATGCAAACGGCTTCATCGAAGCCATGCCCGAGGGTTATGAAACCGCCATCGGCGAACGAGGCGTTCGACTCTCTGGCGGCCAACGGCAACGCATCGCCATTGCGCGCGCGCTCCTTGCTGACCCGCGCATCTTGATCCTTGACGAAGCCACTTCCAATCTTGACACTGAAAGCGAACGCGCTATTCAAGAGGCGCTGCAAGCACTCATGCGCGGTCGCACCAGCTTTGTGATTGCGCATCGGCTCTCCACCATCATGCATGCCGACCGCATTGTGGTACTGAAAGACGGCCGCATCACCGAGATGGGTACGCATGCAGAATTGATGGAATCAAGCGGGATTTATCAGCAAATGGTGTTGGTGCAGACCGCGCCGCCCACCATGCCAACCGCTCCAGGCGCGCCGGGCTCAGGCGCAGCGCATTCGCATGGCGGCGCCTCAGCGGTCAGCCGGCCGTCCGGCCACGCCACGCCCGCTGTTTCGTGAGATGCAGCCACCAACTGCGCCACTGAATGGCAACCAGCAGCATGATGGTGATCGGATGCAGCACAACGCATTCGAATGATTGCCCAAAGCGCCGCGCCAAGATGACGCGCTGCAGCAACTGAGCAGCGATCGCAAACGCCGCCAATACCGTTGGCCCAAGCGGCATGTCACCGCGCACCATCATCACTGGCAGCCATATCCACGGTAGCAGTATGCCAAGCACCTCAAGCGTAGTGAATACCACTAGCACCAGCGGTGATCCAAGACCTTCGTAGGCGTTCTTAGTAAATCCACGCCACGTCTCCGCAGCCGATCGGTACATCCGGCACGAAACACTATCGCTGCCGTCGTACAAGTCAGTATGGAATCCAGCGCGCCGAATGTTGCGCGGCAACTTGATGCCGTCATGCATGCTGTCACGGAATGCTGCGTGCCCACCGGCTGCCAGCCACGCAGCGCGTTGCACTAAGAGAAATTGGCCGCATCCAGCGCTTGTGGCCGGGTCATTGGTAGTGCGCATACGGGGCATCGGCAGCCAACTAAAGAGCATCCAATGAATGAGCGGAACCACCATTCGCTCAAGAAATGTGCCCGTTTCCTGTTGCGGAACCGTGCTTAATAGCGCTGCGTTCAACCGCTTGGCCTCCGCCACCGCACGCACTAAGCAATCCGGCGTGAGGCGAACATCTGCATCCGTGAATAGCAACCACTCGCCGCGTGCTTCCTGACCCATCCGCTCGCAGCCCCACTGCTTGCCGTTCCACCCTGCAGGGAGAGGCTGAACTGGTACGGACCGGACGCGCGCGTCTTCTACACACAACGCCGCAAGAATCGCTGGCGTCTGGTCGGTGCTTTGATCATCATGAACAAGCACCTCAAGCGCAACGCCTTGGTTGGCGAGTGCCCCGCGCACCACCGCCGCAATATTCCGTTCTTCGTTACGCGCTGGAATGCACACGCTCACCACTGGCTTAGCAGACGCCGAGGCTGCGCGCGCGCTCCCCGCCGCAGCGGATGGCGAATCACTACCCGCCTCACGCAACCCACGTCCATCGCCACTATCTCCGCTCGTGAAAGAAGCACCACGCGCGCGAGCGTAAATCCGAACGTTGATGATCGTCATCACCAACGCAATCGAACTGACTAATGCGCTGAACAGCGGTAGCCATGTAAAGATTCCGGCTACAACGGTCACTTTTCACC
>NSIA01000157.1 GCA_002737585.1 Planctomycetaceae bacterium
GACGCGCCGCGACGGTCGAGATAGAGCCAGCCGTGGAACGTGGCTCCAGTCTTCACTGGAATGCACGCGGCCTCTTGAATGTCCATGCGCAGCACGCTTTCGCTGGCAAGTATGGGCGCATTGCTGCTTTCGCGGTGATAGACATACGCGCGGTCTCGTGCGTTGCGCAGCATGGTCCGACTGACCAAGACGGCACCCGTGGAATCTTGGATGCGCCCAGCACACGCGAGTGCGTCAATGCGATCAATGGTGTTGCCTTGCAGCAAGAAGGCAACATTTGAAAAACTCGTAGCTGCAACCAGCGACCGCACCGCAGCGTCCGCCACACTGGCGAGGTCAGTTGCGTGTGACATCGATTCGGTGGCGTTGAGGAGATGCACCAAGTAATCGGCAGCAAGGGCATTTGGATGCTCAAGCAGAATGGCTTCCGCCAGCATTCCGCTACTGACATCCTCTTCACCAAGTCGAATGGAGTGCATGGGGGACTGCGTGTTGTCCGCGCCATCGAGCCGGAATTGGAAGGGGCCAACGCCAATGAGGTCACCCGATTCGATGCGAATCTCCGCGCTTCGTGCGAGGCGGGTTCCGTTGAGCATGGTGCCAGTCCGACTATCAAGGTCGCGCAGCCGCACGTGCCCTTCGCCGGTGCCTTGGTCGGTGCTCCAAACCAGCGCAGCATGTCGGCGGCCGATCGTTAACGTTGGCAATTGCACGTGGCAGTCGTCCGCGCGCCCGATGACGGTGGGGCGGTCGGAGTGGACCTCGAACTGCCCGGCACTGCCGGGGGGACCATCAACCATCGTGATTCGGAACGCCTGTGTCATAGAGGTGAGTGATACTCGTTATGGTCAACAGACCCAACCATCGCCGGACGATTCGGCGCTGGCGACTGATATCGGTCAGCCCTCGAACAACCACCAACGCTTGCGCGCGCGCGCGCCGATGCGGAGCCCGAATCGCCGTTGCGTGACTTCAGCGATGAATGCTGCCGCTTCTACCGGGTCATCGGTGACCTTCACAAGACTGCGATCTGCCTTATCGATCGTTCCGTCTGGAATCATGCGCCGCTGAATGAAGTCATCCAGTTCATCCCAGTAGTCCTTGCCCATGATGACCACTGGAAAGTCAGCAATCTTCCCTGTTTGCATGAGGGTGAGCGTTTCGAACAATTCATCCATGGTGCCGTATCCGCCCGGTAGCACCACAAAGCCATACGAGTACTTCAGCAGCATCACCTTGCGGATGAAGAAGTAGCGAAAATCCACGGTTCGGTCGCACCACGGATTCGGTTTCTGTTCATGCGGCAACAAGATGTTGCAACCGATGCTGGGTGCGCCCACTTCGCGCGCGCCGCGATTGGCGGCCTCCATGATCCCGGGTCCGCCGCCAGTCATCACCGTGAAGCCACGCCGACCAAGTTCCGCGCCCACCTGTTGCGCCATGGCGTACCACCGATGGTCTTCGGGGAAGCGCGCACTGCCAAACACCGTCACGCACGGACCAACAAAGTGCAGCTTTCGAAATCCACGAATGAATTCCATGGCAATGCGAATGACCCGCCACAGTTCCTCAAGTCGCGGTCGCGGACCAGCGAGCATCAATTGCTCGGGTGCAGCCAACGGTCCAACGGGGAATTCTTCTGGAGTCACTTCTTTGACGCTTCCCATTCGGTGATGATGGCTGATTCAACTATTTCTGGACCAAGGAATGCCGTTCCGCCGAGGACAAGAAGTTCCATGGCACGGATCGTATCGGTGCGCCCGGGGGGTCATCACCGAAAGTCTGCTGGGCTTACTGGCTAAAAATATCACTTTCGGATGTTCGTGAGTCGTCATGTCCGACGTGCACCAAGTGTCTAGCCTTTCAGGACTGCTCAGAATCCCCAAAGCTTTTGGTAGCCCGACTTGAACGAGTCGCCGTAGCCCTGAGAGAAGGTGGCTGGAATTCCAGCTTCTGCTGCATTGTCCTGGGTGAAGATGCGCAGCGGAATGTTCATGTCTTTCACCGTGCCCATACCGCCAATAAGGCGCATTTCAGCGTCGGCGATCGCGTAGCCAGTCCATTCGAGGCATTCGCCCACAGCCATCTCCACCTTGCCAGCACGGATCATGTCAAGGACGAATGGGGTGCCGTTGAATCCGATGATCTTCGCCTTGCCTTCCATCTTCGCTGCTGCGACGGCAGGCACCACAAACTCCGACATACTGTCGTAAACGCAGATGACATACGAGATCTTTGGATCAGCTTTGAATGCCGCTTCAACGGCGGTCTTCAGGCCCGTGCTCCAATTGGCGATTGCTACATTGGAAAATGTGCATTTGATGTTCGGGCCGCCGTACTGCTGGAATTCCGAATCGATTCCGCTGCGGAGCGAAGCCGTTGACGCCAACTCGTCGGACACGAGCACTAGCACGTGAGCTGCGGTGTCCTTGGAGATCACCCAGTCCGCCAGCAGACGACCCGCGCGTGCGAAGTCGACGGGTAGGTTGGCAACATCGTTCGGCACTGCGTCACCGACGCCAAAGTTGTGCGACACCGCGACGATTGTCCCGGCTGCTTTGGCGGCGGCGATTTCTTTCGTCAGGTCACTTGGACTTGGCCCGGCAAAGAGGTCGATCAGTGAGACCTTCGATGCAATGCCCGTCTCCATGCCTTTCTGATACTGAGCGAGCTCACCGCTGTTGGGAACGAAGGAGTAGGAGTATCCAACCATCGACGCCACACTCTTCATCGCGGTCAGGCCCTGCGTGTACCACGGGTTGCTTGTTGGTCCCGGAATGCTGAGGATCGACTTGCCGGCCATGACTTTCTTCGCATCGAAGGCTGGTCCCGGCGCAACAAACTTCGGCACCGCATAGAGCGGAGCAAGTTGAGCCAGCGCGTGCGATTGATCGGCGGTCCCGGTTGCAACCAGCGAACTGCATGATGCGGCGATGCCAGTCAGAGCCACAAGTGCCGCGATCGTTACAAGTTTCATCCGTTGCTGTTGAGTGTTCATGCGGGAAGGCTATGGCAATGGCTCATGCCTTGCATCAATGGCCACCGCATCACCAACACTGATCGAGCCGGAAGCCTCCGCCATCATGTGCTGTCCGAACGTCACGCTTGGCCCTTCGGCGCGGTAGGTGGCAAGGGTGGTGAGCGGGTCGTTTCCCGCGAACTCACCGGTTGATTGATCAATGGTGATCACCTTGCAGCGTTTGCAGGCGTTACTGACGCGAAATGCTGCGTTGCCAATCCGCAGGGTGCGCCAGTGATCATCGGCGCCGGCTGTAGCGCCACGTACCACCACGTTCGGACGAAATCGATCCATCGGTATGGCCGACGATCCGCTGCGCTGCAGCCGGGTATTCAACTCTTCCAGGGCCGCGGTCGTTGTGAGTAGAAGCGGAGCAGCGTCTGCAAAGCTGACGTGGCGTCTTGGTTCTCCGCGTTTGATGCTCGTCAGTCGCTCGCAATCATCAGGCATCCACACCAACTGTGCGGGCGCATGAAGTACTTCACTCAGCATGCGGCTTGCGTTCGGATCGGCGATGCGAACGTCAAAGCAATCATCCCAGACGGTGGCGCGGAGTGTTGGAGCATTTGTTAGCGGGAAGGGAACATCGATCATGCCACCAGCAGTGGAGATGCGCAGCCCATCGCCGGCAATCTCTCCGCGTATCAGTGCCATCCGCGGATTCGTTCGTTGCGATATGAACACCCCATCCGCATCGACCACCATGAAGCGGCGGTCATGACGCAGCCCGCGCTCATCAACGGGCCAACTCTGCGGTGAAAATCCTGCCGCGCCCTTGAGTGGATACACGTGCAGTGAATCCACCACAAGATGGTTTGTTCCGCTCGTGGGTGTTGTGACGTCAGCAGTCATCGCATGGAAACTATACGAGTTGCAAAAACACACCGGCCGGTCGCAACATACGACCGGCCGGCGGAAGCTGGAAACAATTTCAATCGCTCCGACTCAGGTCGGCTGCGTCTCGCTCTTGCGAGTCTCGTCAGTGCTCTCAGTACCAGTACCGGTGAAGGTCAGGTAGTCCTTGCCGGTCTCGTGCACAGCAACAATCGCGGTGCCTTCGCCGAACTCGCCACTGAGCAGCCGCTCTGCGAGCGGATCCTCAATGTACTGCGCCAACGCGCGACGCAGCGGACGGGCACCGAAGTCAGGGTTGTAGCCCTTCTCGATGAGGAAGTCCTTTGCGGGGTCGCTGACTTCCAAGGTGATGCGGCGCCCAGTCAGGCGTTCCTTCAGCTTGGCCAACTCAAGATCAATGATGTAGGTCAGATCCGCCTTGATGAGCGGGCGGAACACAATCATGTCGTCAAGACGGTTGATGAACTCGGGACGGAAGAACTTCTCCGCCTCGCTGAACAGGGCCTTCTTGATCTTCTCGTAGTCCTGGACCTCTTCACGCTTGGTGAAGCCAAAGTTGGCGCCACCCTTGATGATGTCCGAACCGATGTTCGAAGTCATGATGATGATGGCGTTGCGGAAGTCGATGCGCCGACCGAACGAGTCGGTCAAGTGCCCGTCATCCATCACCTGCAGCAACATGTTGAACACATCGGGGTGCGCCTTCTCGACTTCGTCGAACAGGATCACCGAGTACGGACGACGACGGACGCGTTCAGTGAGCTGGCCGCCTTCTTCGTATCCGACGTATCCGGGAGGAGCGCCCACCAGGCGAGACACATTGTGCTTCTCCATGTACTCAGACATGTCGAGGCGGATCATGGCGTCTTGGTCGCCGAACATGAACTCAGCGAGTGCCTTGGCCAAGAGTGTCTTGCCGACGCCGGTTGGCCCAAGGAACATGAAGGAGCCCATCGGCCGCTTCGGATCCTTGAGTCCCGAGCGCGCCTTGCGGATCGCGCGGGAAACCTGCTTGACGGCCTCGTCCTGACTGATGACGGACTTGTGCAGTTCCGCCTCCAGCTGCAGGAGACGTGAACTCTCTGCCTTCTCCAAGCGAGTGAGCGGCACGCCAGTCATCTTGCTGACGACTTCGGCGATGACATTCTCATCGACCACGGCATCGACCTCATTCATGCGGTCGCGCCAAGTCTGCTGCATGCGCTCCTTCTCCTTGCGGAGCTTCTCGGCCTGATCGCGCAGCTCGGCTGCCTTCTCGTAGTCGGCGTTCTTGACGGCATCGTCCTTCTCAATGGAGAGGCGCTCAATGCGCGATTCCATGTCCGCCAGATCTGGCGGCTTGGTCATGCTCTTGAGGCGCAAGCGAGCACCGGACTCATCGATCACGTCGATCGACTTATCTGGCTGCACACGACCAGTGATGTACCGACCGGAAAGATCCACGGCAGCGCGGAGTGCGCCGTCGGTGATGCGAACCTTGTGGTGCTTCTCATAGCGCTCGCGCAGACCCTGCAGAATCAGGAAAGTCTGGTCAGCGTTTGGTGGCTCAACCACGATGGACTGGAATCGACGCTCCAGCGCAGAGTCCTTCTCGATGTACTTGCGGTACTCATCGAAAGTGGTTGCGCCAACGCACTGAATTTCACCACGGGCCAGGGCTGGCTTGAGCACGTTCGACGCATCGATTGCGCCTTCGGCTCCGCCGGCACCAACCAAGGTGTGCAATTCATCGATGAACAGAATGATGTTCTTGGCGCGACGCACCTCGTTCATCACTGCCTTGATGCGCTCTTCAAACTGTCCGCGGTACTTGGTGCCCGCAACCATGCTGGCCAAGTCAAGCACCACCAGGCGCTTGTCAAACAGAAGATCCGGGACCTCCTGCGCCAAGATGCGTTGCGCAAGACCTTCAACGATGGCAGTCTTGCCGACGCCAGCTTCGCCCAACAGCACGGGGTTGTTCTTGGTGCGACGGCTGAGAATTTGAATCAAACGCTCAATTTCCGGCTCACGCCCGATGACCGGGTCAAGCTCGCCGCTCTTGGCAAGCTCAGTGAGATCGCGGCCGAATGAATCGAGTGCGGGGGTCTTGCTCTTGCCGCGGCGTGCAGTGGAACCGCCTTCGGTTGGGCCGGGCTCTTGTGCTTGCGGCTCGGACGGAGCCTGTGGGGACTCGTCGCGCTCCTGGTCTGCACTCGCTCCGAGCAGTTGCAGGACTTCCTCGCGGACTTCTTCAAGCTTGAGACCAAGGTTCATCAAGACCTGCGCGGCAACGCCGTCGTGCTCACGCAAGAGACCCAGCAGCAGATGCTCAGTCCCGACATAGTTATGGTTGAGATTGCGCGCTTCTTCGATCGCGTACTCAATGACCTTCTTGGCGCGCGGCGTTTGCGGCAACTTGCCCATGGTCACCATCTCGGGGCCGCTCTTGACGAGCTTCTCCACTTCGAGGCGAACCTTGCGCAAATCGATATCGAGGTTCTTCAGGACATTGGCGCCAACGCCCGAGCCTTCTTTCACCAGACCGAGCAGGATGTGCTCAGTACCGATGTACTCGTGGTTGAAGCGTTGTGCTTCCTGGTTAGCCAGGGCCATGACCTTGCGGGCGCGATCAGTGAGTCGTTCAAACATTTCCAGCCTCCTTCGTGGGGGGTTGATCCGTTTCGGCGGATCATGCTTCGCTTCAACCTTACGAATTGTTCTCGGGCAATGCTAGGAATTGCCACAGGGGTTCGTGCAGATATTGAGTGCAATTGGCTTGCCACTCCAAATCCACCGATTGTGGGATCGGTTCATGGATCGCTGCTGCTGAGCGATCTCTGCGAATTTCCCGGAATTGGCGCAGATTTCAGCGGCAAAACCAAGGCTGTTGGGCAGCCAGTTCGTGCATAAGACATGGTTCACCATGGGTTTGTGCCGCCGGGCGATGATGCAGGTGCACGAACGAGCTACGCTTCCCATCAACCATGACTGCCTTGACCTATCTCCCGCGCACGCTTACTGCCATCATGGCAGTCGGCACGCTGTGCGTGGTGGTGAGTCAAGCCGCCAACGGCGCCCAAACTCCCGCACCGCCGTCCGCGGTCCCGGCCGGTGCACTGGAACGTCCGATTGAAATCCGCGCGCGTCTCGTCAGCGGTGCAGCGTTCGTTGGAAAGGTCAGCGCGTGGTCCAAAGATGGCATCGCTGGATCATTTGGAAATCATGCGTGGACGGATCTGGTGACGGCCGACATGCGCCGTGTCTACATGCAGTTGATGGATCGAAAGAATGCGGAGCAATGGACTTCGCTTGGTGAATTGATGGCAAGTGCGCGTGACGGTGCGCAGTTTGCGGATGATGCTTTCGCGCAAGCCAAGCGATTGGGAGCAACGCCTGCAGCCATTGAGGACGCGCGCACGCGTGGTAAAGCAGCCGGCATTGCGCGCAAAGAACGCGAACGCATGGAAGGTGAGCGTCGCCTGCAAGACGATGTGCTTCCTGACGACGCCATTGCCAAGCCCTGGCCAGTACTGACCGACGCCGAACAGAACAGCGCTATTGATGCCATGCGACAACAGGCCATCGCGGCGATGACCGTGGCCGGCGTGAAGTACGAATCCGTGGAGACGGACAACTTCCTGGTATTTGGGGATATTTCCCGCTCGGAATTGCTGCGCTGGTCGCGCGAGTTAGACGGTCTGTACGCACGCGTGTCGGACATCTTGGTAGTTCCCAAGGGCGTCAAACTGTTCTGGGGCAAGGCAGTGGTGTTGGCCTTTGATAAGCAAGACACGTTCCGATTGGCGGAGGCGGCGATCTTCAATCACAAAGCGCCCGCGATGTTGCGCGGGGTGTGTCACATGAAGGGACCGCAGGTATTTATTTCCATCTACCGCGGCAACAATGAACTGGAGTTTGCCAGCACGCTTGTCCATGAGACCACTCATGGAATTGTGTATCGATACGCAACGCCGATTCAGATGCCGGACTGGGCAAACGAAGGATTTGCTGAATGGGTGGCGCGCGCGTGTGTCAAGAACTCCAACGTGGACGCTTCCCGGCGCCCGCAGGGATTAGCGTTCTTCAGGCAGGGCGGTGATGCCACCAGGATCATGGCGCTCAGCGGCAAGGACGGCACCTGGCCGGGCGACAACGCCATCGGTTACTCGGTGGGATACATCATGGTTGACCTCATGATTGCCGATCGCCAGCAGAAGTTTGGTTCGTGGGTCAAAGCGATAAAGGGCGGCAAACCATGGCAGAAGGCGCTTGCTGAGGACTTTGGGATGGCAGCGCCCGCGTTAGCAGCACGGGCCGCGCAGTGGTACCGCATCAACGATGGCGCACCCCGCCCGCGCTGAGCGAATTGTTGCGATCCGTGGCGAGCCAACACGAGAGATCGTGCCGCGTTACCGAGCAGTGCGGAGTAGGATTCGTGCCCTCACATGGCAACTACACAGACCCTCAAGAAGAAGCGCAGTCAGTCACCCTCCGCGACCGCAACCAAGCGCAAGAAGAAGCCCGCTGCCAAGGCGAAGGGCTGGCGCACTGCGCGCACGAGCGATCGCCATGAACTCTATGAACTTTCCGTGCAAGAGCCTTCAGCGGAGATTGCATTCATGGAGCGCGCCTTCCGCGAGCGTTACGGCCGCGTGCCCACCGTGTTGCGCGAAGACTTCTGCGGCACTGGCTTTGCAAGTTGCGCGTGGGTGCAGCATCGCCCAAACAATCGCGCGTACGGAATTGACCTGTGCACCAAGACGATGGCGTGGGGCAAGGGTCGCCACGGCACCGCGCTGACCACCGATGAGTGCAAGCGCATGCAATGGATAAAGGGTGATGTTCGCAGCACACCCACAGAGCCAGCCGATGTCCTGGCGGCTCTCAACTTCAGTTACTTCCTCTTCAAGACACGTGCTGGCTTGCTTGAGTATTTCCGCGCCGCGTTCAGCAACATTAAGCA
>NSIA01000158.1 GCA_002737585.1 Planctomycetaceae bacterium
CGCTGGAAGCAAACAGGACTGAACTTCCGGAGTCGGCCAAGCGACGAATTTCTGCGTGAATTTCTGCGCGGGCCGAAACATCGACGCCGCGGGTTGGCTCATCGAGAAGTAGAAGCGCGGGGCCAACAGCCATCCATCGACCGATTACTGATTTTTGCTGGTTTCCACCGGAAAGTGTGTGAACGAGGCGGCTTGGCTCCGCGGGTCGCAATTGCATGCGATCCATCATCTGTGTAACTATCCCGCGTTCGGCGGCGGTGTTCACCGTGCGCGCGCGACTGTTTCGATCGATCCACCCCAAGGACATGTTCATGGAAACATGACTGGCGGCAAAGATGCCATTGCGGGCGCGGTCTTCTGGCACAATGGCCACGCCCTGGCGCACCCGTGCCGCGGTATTCCCGGTAAGTGGGGCGCCATCAAGTTCTACGCGACCATGATGGGGGGTGATCGCTGCAATGGCT
Organism: Planctomycetaceae bacterium; assembly: GCA_002737585.1. Lineage (GTDB taxonomy): Bacteria > Planctomycetota > Phycisphaerae > Phycisphaerales > SM1A02 > UBA966. The sequence goes on from NSIA01000158.1 coordinate 465, forward strand.
TCGAGCACCTCGGTGCGTCCAGCACCAACGAGTCCGGCCAGTCCGACAATTTCTCCAGCGCGCACAGCAAACGATATGGGTTGCTTGCGGTGGTGGGCACCAACTAATTCCGTCACACGAAGTCGCACTGCGGCGTCTTGGCGTGCCGGGCGCGGCTGGTTCGTTTCGATACTTCGTCCCACCATCAGTCGTTCGATGGCATCACGGTCGTATGTGCCGCGTTCCAGGATGCCTGTGCATCGACCATCACGCAGAACCATCACACGGTCTGCGATGCGAAGCACTTCATCAAGGTGATGTGAAACAAAGATCACTGCTTTGCCTTGGTTGCGCAAATCCGCCATGATTTCAAGCAATCGGTCCGCTTCCCGGGCGCTCAGGCTTGAAGTTGGTTCGTCCAAGATGAGAATGCGTGCCTCACATGAAAGCGCCTTGGCAACTTCAACCAGTTGCCGCTGCGCGATCGCAAGTGTGCCGCATGGCGTTGTTGGATCGAGGTTCAGTCCGACACGGGCGAGCCACTTACGTGCGTTCGCGCGCATGGTGTGAAGGTCAAGAAATCCAAAGCGAGCCGGCTCGCGCCCCAGGAAAATGGATCCCGCAATGTCCAGATTCTCAGCAAGGTTTAACTCTTGGTGCACCAGTGCGATCCCTGCACGGGTTGCGTCGCGCACTGAGTGCAAATGAACCGGGCGCAATGCGCCGCCGGTATCAGCGATCGCAATGCTTCCCTCGCTCGGGGGAATCACGCCTGAGAGAATCTTGAGAAGTGTGCTCTTACCGGCGCCGTTCTCACCAACAATGGCTAACACTTCACCAGCGCGAACCGAAAGCTCAATACCCGCCAGCGCCCGTACGCCCGCATAGCGTCGTCCAAGGTTTCGGCAGCGCAGAAGTTCCTGGTTTGGGTGCGTCATCTTGGTGCTGCGGCATCTTTTTGGGGCGCGTGCATCGCCCTTACACAGGCGCCATCCCACCGCCGCCATGCGCGCCTTACGGCTTTGCGGTGCCTTCTTTGCCAGCCTTGATCTTTGCCTTCAGGTCCTTCCAGAAAGCCTCCGCGTTGTCCTTGCGAATCACTTTGGCAGAAATGCTGATGATGCCGTTCGCTGGAATCATGGACATATCGCCCTGATTGAGCGCGTGTAGGAGTTTGATGCTCTCGAATCCATAGCCGTACGGATCTTGAACGACGGTGCCCAGGACAGTTCCTTCCTTGATGGCGGTGATCACTTCGGCGCCTTCGTCAAACGCCGCCAACTTCACGGATCCAAGCTTGCCGGTCTGCTTCAACACCTCTACCGCCAGCGTGGAGTTGTATTCAAAGAGTCCCGTCATCAGTGCAAGCTTTGGGTGCTTGATCATCACATCCTCAATGTTTGCCTTCGCCTTGGCGCGGTCAAACGAATCCGTCCACGTGCCGACGATGGTGTAGCCCGCCTCAGAAATCACTTTGCCTGGTTCGTCATAACGCGTGGCGTCTGCGGTGCGGCCAAGGAGGCCGTCAATAAAACCCTGCCGACGGCGCTTGGCGTTGTCTTGCTCAAGCCGACCGATGAAAATCGCTACCTCACCACCTGCGCATCCTTCGCGTGCCAGCTTGCCGCACATCACACCGGCGTCGTAATTGTCCATGCCGATGTAGCAGAGGCGCGGCGCCTTGGGCGCGTCTGAATCGTTGGTGATTAACAGTGATTTCTCAGCAATGAGCGTCAGAATTTCCGCTTGGTTGGTTGGGTCAATCGGGCTGACGGAAACACCATCAATACCGCGTGTCACCAGATCTTCAAGCATTCGCTTCTGATCACCAAGGCCACCACCTGGGAACTCAACGGTGACTTGGCAGCCAAGCTCTTTGCCAGCAGCCATGGCTCCAGCTTTCGCAATGGTCCAAAAGTCCGCCACGCCATTGGAAACGAATGCCAGATGTGGTTTGGACTTCGGTGCCTTTTTGAGTTCAGCGATGCGCGCCTTCTGCGCCGCAATCAAATCAGCCTGCGGAGCCGCCGCAGTCAAAGCCAGACCAAGTGCCGCCAGGGTGACGATAGAAATCAACTTTTGATGCATATGTTTCTCTCTCATGATTTTTAGTTGTGATCATCACCAAACGGTCACGCCACCATTGACTGGAATCTCAACTCCAGTAATGAACGACGCGGACTCTGAAGCAAGGAACGTCACCGCGCCACCGACATCGGACGGCACCCCGAAGTGACCCATGGGTATTCCCTTGCGGTAACCCTCTTTCATTTCCGCCGAATCGTTTGCATGTCGTTCGACCGGAATCCAGCCGGGGGCCACCATGTTGACGGTGATTTGCCACGGCGCCAACTCGCGCGCCATGGATCGGCTCCAGCCGATCTGCGCGCCCTTTGCCGCGACGTATGCACTGAATGGACAGACGCCTTGACGGAACACTTCGCTGGTGATGTTGATGATGCGCCCGTGGCGCGCATGCTTCATGTGTGGAAGCACGCGACGAGTAATCAGATATGGGCTCTTTACAAAGAAGTCCAACATCTGTTGATAGAACGCCCAGTCATACTGTTCGATCGGTTTGAGCGGCTGATCGGGCGTTGCGTTGATCACCACAATGTCCACGTTGCCAAGTGTCGCTTCGACTTGGGTGATCATGCCATCCACTTCTGCTTCATCAATCACATTGGCGCGGACCAGCATTCCCTTGTAGCCAGCCGCGCAGTATTCATCGAAGGTTCGTTCAGCCGTTTCTTGCGAACGGGCGTAGTTGATGGCGACCTTTGCGCCGGCTGCTCCCATGGCAAAGGCCATTGCCTTGCCAAGACCGCGGGATGCGCCGGTGATAACCGCTACCCGTCCATCAAGTCTGAAATCGGGGGTCTTCATGAACCCTTCACGCTATCACGCCGCGAATCGGCTCGGCGCCCTCGACCCCCACCAGTTTCTGGTCGAGCCCTGCGTAGAAGTACGTCAGAGAGTTTGGATCGAGCCCCATCAGGCTCAGGATGGTGGCATGCAGGTTCTTGACGTGGAACCGCTCGCCCACGCCGATTGATCCCAGTTCGTCTGTCTCACCAATACTGACACCACCCTTGATTCCGCCCCCGGCCATCCACATGGTGAAACCGTAAGAATTGTGGTCGCGACCGGTGCCCTCGGCGTATTCCGCGGTCGGCTGGCGGCCAAATTCACCGCCCCAAACGACCAGGGTCTCATCAAGAAGCCCGCGTTGCTTGAGATCCTTGAGAAGGCCCGCAATGGGCTTGTCAGTACGCCCGGCGTGATAGTCATGGTTCTTCTTGAGATCACCGTGCGCATCCCAGTTGGCATCGTTGTGCGATCCTCCGGAATACACCTGAACGAAACGAACGCCGCGTTCGACAAGCCGCCGCGCCAGTAGGCATTTGCTGCCAAACTCATTCGTGCGCGATTCGTCAATACCGTAGAGCTCCTTGGTGGCAGCGCTTTCGTTGGCTAGTTCCACCGACTCTGGGGCGGTGGATTGCATTCGATATGCCAACTCGTAACTTTGAATCCGGCTCTCAAGATCAGGATTTCCTGGTCGAGCCAGTTCATGGCGGGTGTTCCACATCTTGAGCCGATCAAGCATGCGCCGTTGCAGGTCATCGCTACGCGCCGGCGGATTGGCAAGGTCCAAAATTGGCGGTCCATCACCACGCAGTACGGTGCCCTGGAAACTGGCAGGCATGTAGCCCGAACTCCAATTCTTGGCGCCACTAATTGGGCCGCCAGTGGAGTCCAACATGACTACAAACCCAGGCAAATTCTGGTTCACGGTGCCCAATCCGTAGTTCACCCAACTGCCGAGCGCGGGGGCGCCGCCGAGCAACTTACCGCTGTTCATCATCAACATGGCGCTGCCATGGATGGGGCTGTCGGCGTACATGCTCTTCACAAACGCAATGTCATCAACACAGCTCGCAAGATGTGGAAACAGACTGCTGACCCACGCACCACACTGGCCGCGTTGTTTGAATTTCCACTTGGGGCCAACGACGCGGCCTTCGCTCTTGTCTCCACCACGACCCTTGGTCTTCACCGCAATTGTCTGCCCGTCATACTTGAAGAGATCTGGCTTGTAGTCAAAGGTGTCAACGTGACTTGGCCCGCCGTACATAAATAAGAAGATCACACTCTTGGCAGTCCCAGGCAACTTTGGTGCCTTTGGGGTGAGCGGATTCGGTGCTGGGATAGGAGTGTGCCCATCAAACGCGAGCGCCTGTCGTGCCAAGAATCCATCGTGCGCCAGCATGCTTGCCAGTGCAACACTGGTGAACGCGCCGCCCGCCTCCCAGAAAAACTCTCGCCGAGTGTTTCCGCAGAACGTGTTGCGTGGTGTTTCTGGTACTTCAGACATCACTCATGCCTTTCATCAGTCGACGGTCAGGAAGTCGTTCAGGTTGTAGAGGACCAGGCAATAGGCCTGCATGGCTTGCTCAATAGTGAGGCCGTCCCGTTCACGGAGTTCGGCGATGAATGCCTCCGACTCATCAAGATCCTGCACGGATGGCATACGACCGGCGGTGAGTTCGCGCGCCCAAGACAGCTGCAAACGCAGTGATTCTTGGCGTTCTCGCAAGACGCGGAGCGCAAGATCCATTGCCAATGAATTGGTCAACGCTCCGTTGAACATACTGAGGGCTTGGGTTGGTTGCACGGTGTTGAACCGCACCGGGCATGCGCCATCAACATCGGCTTGATCAAACACGGCAAGCAGCGGGTGTTGCAACGAGCGCTTCAGTTCAATGTAGAGCGTGCGCCGCGTCCAGGTGCTTTCCTCTGTCACTGGCCACACTTCATCGGGACGACTACTGGTAGCCAGCACTTCTGGCGGCATCGGCGGGCGAACACCTGCACCACCGTGTTCTGCACTGATAGTTCCATTACAGGCGAGCATGGCATCACGCACTTCTTCGGCGCTCAATCTGCGCATTCGAAAGCGTGAGAGCAGGTCGTTCGGCGCGTCGTTCGCCAGCGCGTCGGCAGTGGCAATGCTCGACATCCGATAGGCAGCACTGTTCATCAGGATGCGATGCATCTGCTTCAGGCTTCCGTCGTTGGCGGGCACTTGTGCTGCTAGCCAATCAAGGAGCGCTGGATCAGTGACTGACTCGCCAAACTTGCCAAGGTCGTTTGATGTCGGACACAGGCCGACGCCAAAGTGGTGCTGCCAAAGTCGATTGGCAATCGTTCGCAACGCCAGGGCGTTTCGATCGTCGGCGATCCATGTTGCCAGGGCAAGCCGGCGCCCGCTGGATTCGCCAAAGGGGCGCGCTGTGGGCGCGATTGGCTCAAATCGGGCTGCAATCAGGGGTACTCCGGGCTCCACTAGGGCCGCTGGTGCATGTGGGTTGCCGCGGGTCATCACGTGAACTTCATGCGGAATGGGATCCTCGCGCACGGTGAGCACCGTCTCGCCCTCCCACGGCGGTGGGCGCAGGGTGGTGAGTTGGCCGCGCATTTCATGCCACCGGGTTAACTCGTCGGCGGGGCGCCCGGCCAGGGTGCGCGCGGCGTCTGCTTCTTGCGCAAGACCTGTTGCGATGGCTTGGATCTCTTCTTCAGTCAGGACGCGGTCATAGAAGCGCACTTCATCAATTGTGCCAGCGAACGGATGCGCGTGTTCCGGGTGCAGTGAACCAATGGCGATGGTCTTGGGTGAGTCAAGCCGCGCGGTACTGCCGACCGCGTCACTTTCCATCACGCCATCAACCCACAGTGCAATCCGTCCAGTGGTGCGATCGCGCGTGAAGGCAACATGGTGCCACTGCCCGTCATTGTGTCCTGGACCGCTTGAAACAAATGTCTCTGGGTCGCCAGTACCGGCACTGACAAATCCGTGTCCAACCAAGCTGATTCCCCAGTCGTGCACTATGCCTGGAATTTCACCGTCGACAAGCCCCTTGCCAAGGAACCAGCGCCGGTCACTTTCATTTCCACCGCCAATATCAGTGGTTTTGAACCAGAAACTGGTGGTGAAACTGTCTTGCACTGGTCGATCAATATCCACGCGATCATCACCGGCGTCGAATGAGAACGCCTTGCCGATTCGACCAGCAGCACCAAATCCAGCGTCGCGAACCTGTGCGGCAGCAATGGTTGAACCAGGTGCAGAGTTCGTGGCTGTGCGCGACTTGTCATCTTCAAACGCGAGGTGCGCTACCAGCCCGTCGGTTGGTGCGCGATCAACAAATGCACTACCCGCAGCATCAGCGCCCGCTTCCGCTCCGCGTTCAATGGAAATGATTTCATTCAACAACGATGCACGCTTGGCAATGTACGCCGCGCGCTCGACTTCTGGATCAACATGACCAAAATCAGGGCGCACCCGACGAAGCACGCTTTCGGCATCAATGCTGTTAAACGGACTGGACTTGTATGGTTTGACGCCAGCAAAGAACGCCGCAAATCGGTAGTAATCGGCCTGTGGAATCGGATCACCCTTGTGGTCGTGGCAGCGTGCGCAACCAAGCCCAATCCCTAAGAAAGTACGGGCGGTGACATCCACAATGCCGTCCATGTCATCGGCGATTGCTTGGGCGAGATCAGGAACTTCGTCGTCCCACATGCCCAGTCGGTAATAGCCGGTAGCAAGGAGCGACGAGTAGTCGCGGTCAGCCAATTCGTCACCTGCCAACTGTTCCATGATGAAACGGTCGTAGGGCATGTCTTCATTGAAAGCATCGACAACCCAGTCCCGGTATTTCCACGCGGAGGTCTTCTCGCCGTCTCGCTCAAATCCATTGGTGTCTGCGTAGCGCACCAAGTCAAGCCAGTGACGCGCCCACTTCACGCCGTACTCGGGGCTTGCCAGCAGTCGATCAATGAGTAACTCCCACGCATTGGCGCGCGTGTCCGCCACGAAGGAGCGAACATCTTCCGGCGTAGGCGGCAAGCCGGTGAGGTCAAACGTTGCACGACGGATCAACGCTTCGCGCGAAGCTTCCGGAGCATGCGAAACACCAGCCGCTTCCAGACGGGCAAGTACAAACCGATCAACGGGAGTACGAACCCACGCTTCATCACGCACGGTTGGTGGCGCTGGCGCAACGAGTGGCTTCCAGCTCCACCACGAATCGCGCGCACTTGCAGCGCGTTGCGCGATGAGAGCTTGAGCGGCCGCGGCGCGAGACGTTGCATCAGTAGCGTTGGTGGGCGCGCCCGGTACCGTCGATGCCGCTGTCGATGTTGTCGCTGCGGTGTCGATGGGCGGGGCAAACCCGAAAGCCGAGAGCGATGCAAGCATGGCAGAGGCAACGATCGCGCCTCGGCCGGTCCCCATCGCCAACGACCAGCCATGACCTCCAGGGACGGACACCACGAGCGCGGCGGGCGCGCGAAGAGC
>NSIA01000159.1 GCA_002737585.1 Planctomycetaceae bacterium
ATGTGCCCGCGATGCAAGCGCCTACTACTATTTATTAGTTCGTTCATCCAAGCCCCCGGAAGCTCGTTGCGTTGACTTTACGGTCCGCAACGAGTTTTTATTTCAGCGCGCCGACTTTGACTGTGGAACGGTGGTGGATTCTGGACGAAGTTCTTCAGGAATCAGTTCGCGGTAGCGCTCGGCAACCGCCTGAAACCACGCACGTTCATTGTCGGTGAGCCCGGGCGCGCGCGCCGAAGCCTCCAACGAATCAAGTCGTGCGCGGAGCACCGAACGCACGCCTGCACCCAATCCAAGCCCGTCCGGACGGGCAAGTTGCGCTTGCAATTGAATGATATCTGGGTGCGAATCAACAGCGATCAATTCACCGGGAACTCGCTCCATGCGGATCATCCGCACTGGAGCTGGGAACGTTTCCAACAACAGTTCCGACATTCGATCGCGACCAGCGTCAACGATGGGCGAGTCCATGCCTCCATCGCCAAACTTCTCAAGGTCAGCGCGGGAACCCACCTCAATCTCCAATTCATGCCGGGTCTCCACTGGTCGGCCGTCCGGTCCGCCCACCACGCGCCCAACAGCATCGCGCTGACCACGCATGACCACTAACGCAATACGCTCGCCCGGGCGCTTGGTCTGCACGATCGTTGAAAGTTGCTGACTCACTTGGATCGGCTTGCCATCAAGTTCCACAATGCGGTCGCCGGGACGAAGGACTTTCTGCGCGGGCATGTTGGGAATGAGCGCCGTCACAGTCACACCATCAATTTCGCCCATCCGAGGCGCCATTTGAATTCCCAACGCGCCGCGCGGTGCATCCTTGATGCGCGTGTAGCCAATGTCAAGAAGCCGCGCATGGGCTTCATAGGAGAGGCCACCCGGTGTGCTCAACAGGTGAATCCAAATTTGTTCGTCAGGCACCTTGGCATCACGGAGTGCAGTGGTAGCTGCGTCGCGTTGCGCGAAGTCCGTTGCTCCAAGGTCACGCACCAAGGCGGTGACTGCTGGGTCTGCAACAACGCCGTTCATACGCGCGGGTGACCATGGTGGTGTCTCCATGAGGCTTGCCACACCGCGATCAATTCGGCCACCACCCAGCGCGATCCCTTGAAAGTCGCCACGTAGTTTCATCGGTGGCAGCACACGAGGCAGATCTTGCCCAGGCACTTGCGGAACAATCTGCTGATTTCCGAGCGCGGACGCGACCGCCATCAACATGGCGAGCGCACCACACTTCACAGCGATTCGATGAGCTGGGCGTTCGCTTCGATCCATGCTGTCTTTCGTTCGATGAAGGCCAAGAAACCGTCCGCGCGGAGGTGCGCAAACCGGCCCGTGCGAGCAATCGGCACAATGCTTTCCAGCGTGCACGACTCAATCATAAGCCACGGTAGCGCCTTTCGTTCCCTTGGCTGCAGCATTGCACCCATGCCGTGGCCAATCCCTGAGACCAAGGCCGCCATCCGCTGCAGGTCCAGTTCCGCACGCCAGCGCTCATGCGGCAGACCCGCAATGGGATCGTTGCCGAAGTGCACCAATGCATTGGCAGCTTCGCAGGCACGATGGTCAAGCCGGGCGCTATCAAAGTCCAACAGTGCGCGCACATTTCCTGAGTCAAACAGCGCATTACCGGGATGCGTGTCCCCATGCACACACAACCGATCGAAATCATCAAGCCCCACTGATTCCACCTGCGCGTAGGCGCGCGTACCGCGCTCAAGCAGTGCATCAGTGCATGCACGAAGTGCGTCTTCGTTGGTATCCGGGTCAGCGCGCATGGCAGCCGCAATGATCGCTGGCGCAGCTCCCTCAAACGTGCCCGCGCGGTGATATGAAATCGCGGGCACATGCGGATCCGGGACAAACGAGCGGGAAGACTTCAACATGCTGCCAAGCGCTGCGCCAATGGCCGCCGCTTCCACAAGTCGCTGTGTCCAGCGAGCGCCATCAACCCACTCAAACAACTCGTAGGTGCCCAACGGACCAACCACGGAGGTGGTGCCCATAGGCGTGCGCACCAAACGCGGTACTGGAACACCGGCGTCGGAAAGGTGCAACTGAAACGCGTGCAGAAACGCCAAGCGATCCGGCCCCCCCATGTCGGCCGCTCGACGCTTCAACATGAAACGACCGCCGGGCGTTCGCAAACTGCTCTTGGCACTGTTACGGGAGCCGCGCCCGATGGGCTCTGCCTCAATCGGACGGCGCAGGCCAAACTGCCGAGAAACTTCACGCACCTCCTCAAGAGAGAGGAGCTGACGTTGATGAGCTTTCATTCCGCGTTCTGTGCCTGTTCCTTGATTCGATCGATGGCGGTCTTGATCTCCACCACGCGGCGACTGATTTCTACATCACCGCTCTTTGAAGCAATGGTGTTTGCCTCGCGCAGCATTTCCTGTGCAAGAAAGTCGATCGCCCGTCCCGCAGGTTGCGGATTTGCTGGCTCAATGATGGAGCGGAACTGTTCAACGTGTCCACCAAGCCGCGCGATTTCTTCAGCGATGTCGGAACGTTCCGCAAAGATGGCTACTTCCTTGATGACATCGGAGTCGCTCACTGTGGAGCCAAGGTCCTTCAGCGCGGCGGCGAGTCGAACCCGGAGCCGATCCTGGTAACTGGCCACCACTGCGGGCGCGCGCAGGCGTACTGCATCCAGGCGCTCTTGAATCTGTTCCCCGAATTCGCACAGCAGTGCACGGAGCGCGTCGCCTTCGCGTTCACGCATCACCATCAACGCGTCGCATGCTTCCGACAAGAGATTCATCACCATCGGACGGGCTGCTTCCGAAACGGCCGCGGATCGATCATCGGAAACAACACCCGGCAATGCCAGTAGGTCGGCGATGCGAATTTCCTGCGAAAGGCCCGCGGGAGCAGCGTTTCGCAACTGTTCCGCATAGGCCTCCAGCGCTGCCACATTGATGCGCGCCACATTGCGGGTGGCAATTTCAGTCCAACGAATAGTGATGGTGACGCTGCCGCGCGTCAGCCGACGCATGACTACCGATTCAATATCTGGCTCAAGCGCTTCAAAGTCCGAAGGCAACCGCATGGACGCCTTGAAGAATCGGTTGTTCACGGAACGAATTTCCACAGAACACCGCGCGCCATCCTGCTCGCGTGCGGCAGAGCCGAATCCGGTCATCGATCGAATCACTGTGGTGCCTCGCGAATAAGTTCAGGGTGACTTCAAGGAGCAGCGGGTGCTGGTGCCGCAGGTGCCGCAGGTGCCGGTGCAGCGGGTGCTGCAGGCGCTGGTGCAGCAGGTGCTGACTCAGTCGGCACCGTTGTTGCAGGCGCCAGTGGAACCGTCACCGAAGTGGTGCCCGGATTCGTTGCAGGTGCCGGCGTCACGGGAACGGAAACTGGCGCAGTGGCTGCCTGCTCAGCAGCGGGCTGCTCTTCTTTACTGCCCTTCTGCAACTTCAGATCAATGATGTTCAGGGCAATCGCCAAGACCAGGTACAGGCCAAAGGCGGTCACGGTGGCGTAGGTCAATGCGTCACCGGTGCGACCACCGAAGGCCGTGTCGGTACCGCCGCCACCGCCGCCGAATGCCTGCGCCAGTCCGCCACCCTGTGGCCGCTGAACCAGAATGATCAGGACGAGGCAGACTGAGACGACGAGGAAGAGAATGGTGAGGAGCGTGAATGCGACGCCCATAGCTGTTAGTCCTTCAGTGCCCACCAGCTGCGGACCATGCCTCCGCCGCGGCGCGGCAGATCGAAGCGAAGTCCTCAGCCTTCAGGCTGGCACCGCCGATCAGCCCCCCATCGACGTCCGGTTCCGCGAAGATCGCCCGTGCGTTCTTTGCGTTGACCGAACCGCCATAAATGATGCGGGTCTGCGCGGCGAATCGAGAATCATACAGGTCGGCCAGCACTCCACGGATCGCTGCGTGCATGGCCTGCGCATCTTGGGGCGTGGCGGTCCGACCGGTGCCGATCGCCCACACTGGCTCGTACGCCACCACCACGCGATCGGCGGTCTCCACCGTCAGCGTCCCGAAACATCCGCGCAATTGCTTCGCTACCACCGCTTCGGCCAAGCCGTCATCGCGCTGAAAGAGGGTTTCACCCACGCATAGGACGGCCTGCAGCCCACTTTCAAGGGCGATCGCCAGTTTTTGGTGCAGGAATTCGTCTCCCTCCTGCAGCCCGTGCCGGCGCTCAGAGTGTCCAATAATCACAGATCGGCACCCGATGTCGCAGAGCATGTCGGCACTCACTTGCCCGGTGAAGGCGCCGCTCGCTTCGGCTGCACAGTCCTGACCCCCAAGCAGGATGGGCGAATGGCCGAGGGTTCGTCCCACGGTGAAGAGGTAGGGAAATGGCGGATAGACGGCGGCATCGATGACGCCTTCGGCACCCGCGGCTACCAGCGCCGCCAGCAGCGCATCGGCCAGCTCCGCGCCGGAAGCAAGGTCAGTATTCATCTTCCAATTGCCGCCGACAAAGGGTCTGCGTGAAGGGTGCATGTGGTCAGTCTACGCCCAGGATCGGCCCGCACCGCAACACCCCGGCACGTCCGCAGCGCGGCACAAATGCTGCAAGCCCCGTCCCTACACTGCGCCTCCCATGCACACGCCCGCCCGCAATGCCGCCGATGTCCGCCGCGCCTTCATCGCGTTCTTTCAAGAGAAGGCCGGTCACACCGTTGTGCCATCCAGCCCGGCGATCCCATTTGAAGATCCCACCCTGCTCTTTACCAACGCGGGGATGAACCAATTCAAGGATGTGTTCCTCGGCCAGGGCACGCGCAACTACACGCGCGCGGTGGATACGCAGAAGTGCATTCGCGCCGGCGGCAAGCACAACGATCTTGAGGATGTGGGCCGCGATACCTACCACCACACCTTCTTTGAAATGCTCGGCAACTGGTCGTTTGGTGATTACTTCAAGGAAGAAGCAATCAGTTGGGCCATTGAGTTGCTCACCAAGGTGTACGGACTTGACCCAAATCGACTCTACGCCACGTGGTGCGCCGGCGATCCCAAGCAAGCGGTGGCGCCCGACGATGAGAGTCGTAATCTGTGGCTGAAGTTCTTGCCCGCGGACCACGTGATCCCTGGCAGCATGAAAGACAATTTCTGGGAGATGGGCGAGACCGGCCCGTGCGGCCCCTGCACCGAAATTCATTACGACCGCATCGGTGGACGCAACGCGGCACACCTTGTCAATAGCGGTGACCCGGATGTGCTGGAAGTGTGGAACTTGGTGTTCATTCAGTTCAATCGTGAGCCAGGTGGCACATTGGTGCCGCTTCCAGCGCGCCACGTCGATACCGGCATGGGGCTGGAACGATTGGTGAGCGTGTTGCAGGACAAGCGCAGCAACTACGACACGGATTTGTTCACGCCAATCTTTGATCTCACCGCCAAGATCACCGGTGCCAAGCCATACGCAGGAACCTTGGAAGGCGCCGCCGATATCGCCTATCGAGTGATTGCCGACCATGTTCGATGCATTTCCATCGCGGTCGCTGATGGCGCGGCCCCTGGCAGTGAAGGTCGCAACTACGTCTTGCGCCGCATCTTGCGCCGTGCTATTCGCGCTGGTCACCAACACTTGGGCGCGCGCGAACCATTCATGTTCAAACTGGTGCCAGCGGTCATTGAGACGCTCGGCGAAACATTCCCAACCTTGGTGCAACAAGCCACCAAAGTGGTGCACACCATTCGTGAGGAAGAAATTGCGTTCGGCAAGACACTCGAGCGCGGCATTGCGCTCTTCGACGAAGCTGCCAAGCGCGCGGGTGCGGCCAAGTGCATTTCTGCGCAGGATGCGTTCAGCCTGCATGACACCTTTGGATTCCCTGTTGACCTCACCCAAGTGATGGCCGAAGAACGCGGCTTCACTGTTGACGTAGCGGGCTATGAAAAGTTGATGGAAAGCGCACGGGAACGCAGCCGCGAAGGCGGAACCAAGGCCGACGGCATGCGCATGCCCCCGCCGGATGTCTTGGAGAAGCTGCGAACCGCGTTGCATATTTCCGGAAGCGACGATTCCAGCCGCGACGATCCCAAGCCAACCAATACCGATATTGCAGCCATTTGGGATGGCAACGCGCTCATCAACAAAGCGGTCGAAGAGCAGCGCGTGGCACTGATCACCCGCAAGACTCCGTTTTACGCCGAAGGCGGCGGACAAGTGGGCGATGCTGGGTTCTTTGAAATCTCCTCCGACGCTGGTCGGACCCATCGATTCAAGGTGGAGGACACGCAACGTTCCGGCGAATTTGTCATGCACCTTGGTCGCATCGAACACGGAACAGTCACGGTTGGCGAGCACGCCACACTCACTGTTGAGCGCGGCCGCCGCGAGCGTATTGCTGCCAACCACACTGGCACCCACCTCATGAATCATGCGCTGCGCGAAGTGCTCGGCGAAGATGTTGAGCAGCGCGGATCACTTGTATCCGACGATCGCTTGCGCTTCGATTTCACGCACTCCAAGGCCATGAGTGCTGATGAATTGGCGCGTGTGGAGATGTTGGTGAACGCTGCGATTGCACGCACCATGTTGGTGGACGCCATTGTGGTTCCGCTGGAATTGGCCAAGGGAATTCATGGCGTGCGCGCAGTGTTTGGCGAACGCTATCCCGACCCGGTACGCGTGGTGTCGGTGGGCGCCAAGGTGACCGACATGCTTGCGGATCCAGCCAATCCTCAGTGGCGGCAGTGCTCAGTGGAATTCTGTGGCGGTACGCATACCCGCAGCTCGGAAGAGGTTCAGCACTTTGCAATCCTGAATGAAGGTGCATCAAGCGCTGGCGTTCGGCGCATCTTTGCAGTCACTGGCACCGCCGCTCATGCTGCAGAAGCAACCGCCACTCACATTGAGCAGCGACTGGCTGCCGCTCGCAAGTTGACCGGCGAGGCGCTTGCCGAAGAGGCCACCGCCATCGCTGGTGCGCTTGCGGAACTTCCGGTCTCCACCGTGTTCCGCCACCGCATGGAGCCCGCTGTTGCCGAACTACGCGAACGCGCCAAGGAATGGCGCAAGGCACAAGAAGGTGCGAACCGCGATGTGGTAGTTGCTCAGGCTCGCACCATCGCCGAGGAAATGAGTGGCGCGATGATTGTTGCCAGTGTCAGTGGCGCCGACCCCGCCGCGTTGCTCTCTGCGCTCAGCGCGGTGCGCGCCAAGCGCCCGGAAAGTGCCATCCTGCTCATGAGTGCTGACGAAGCTGAGGGCAAGGTGGCGATCGCCGCTGACGTTCCGAAGGCCATGCAAGACAAGGGCCTCAAGGCTGGCGACTGGGTGCGCGCGGCCGCGGAAGCATGCGGCGGCAAGGGCGGCGGCAGACCAGACTTCGCGCAAGCGGGTGGCAAGGAGCCAGCGCGCCTGCCGGAAGCATTGCGCGCCGCCAAGGCGTTTGCCGGCGCGCGGATTGGTGAGTGATCGTCAAGCCATTTCGCCGGCAGCGGTATCGTCACCGCCATGGCGAGTGAATCATCCATCCAGTCCGTCCAGGCCGAAGGTCGCCTCTTTCCCCCGCCTGCAGATTTCGCGGAGCGCATGGGAACCGTGCACATCCCCGACATGGACGCGTACCGCGCCATGCATGAGCGTTC
>NSIA01000160.1 GCA_002737585.1 Planctomycetaceae bacterium
CGTTGATGAAATCGATACCGCGGGCGCGGATCTATTGGCGCTCGACGCAAAGATTGTCAATCCGCTGAATGTTGGCGAACGACTCGGTCTGATCGAAGGAAAGATCGTCGCCGCGCTGGAACGACTCTTTGCAGTGAAAGACTTTGAAGTACGGCTGTTGGACAACGCAACGCAGCGCTTGGAATTGGTGACCAGCCGCGGAATTCCTCCATTGCCACCTGGGCGATTTCTGTACTCAAGCCCCGAAGGTAACGGCATCTCTGGACATGTTGCCGCGTGCGGCGAGCCGTACTTGTGCACTGATTCGGAGTCGGACAGGTTGTTTATCCCCGGTCTTGAGGGCGGACGATCCAGCATCACCGCCCCGCTCCTTCTGCATGACAAAGTAGTTGGCGTCATCAATATGGAGAGCGCGCTCGCCAATCAGTTTGATGATGAGGACTTGCTCTGCTTGGAATTGTTTGGCCGCTACATCGCTATGGCGCTGAACATTTTGGACATGTTGGTGGTCGAGCGTTACACCACCAACCAACGCGTCAGCGGTGCGTTGCGTGATGAGATTGCCGCGCCGATCACTGCTATTCGCGGCGCGGTGGAGCACCTGAAGCGCGATCCGGATGTTCCTGCGGCGGCCATTGCAGAACTTGAACGCGCCATCGCCAGCGTTGAGAATCGCGTGCGCGGTGCAACCGGTGGGCCACAAGTGGTGCTCGGGGTTGACCGACTTGATCGCAGTAAGGGTGTTGATCCGGAGATTTCTGGACGGCGCCTTGCGGTACTTGATGATGAAGAACCGGTGCGCGATGTGGTTGCCAATGTGCTTGCAGAAGTTGGCGGTGCCGTCGATCGGTTCTCTTCCAGTAATGAAGGATGCGAAGCCATCGCTCGCGCCGCTGCTGAAGGCAAGCCGTACGACGTAGTGATCAGCGACGTCCGTATGCCGGAACGCAATGGCTACGAAGTCTTCCGCATCGCCAAAGAAGCGTGCCCGCGCACTCAAGTGATTTTGATGACCGGATTCGGCTACGACCCCAATCACTCCATTGTGCGCTCAACGCAAGAGGGATTGCACTGCTTCCTCTTCAAACCGTTCCAAGCGCAACAACTGGTGGACGAAGTCCGCAAGGCCATTGCTGAGTGGCGCGGCGAACGGCCGTTGGTCGGCGGGCGCTAAGGGAAGCGGCTTGGCAACGCGGCGCATATCTGCGGTGACACCCGGCTGATCACTTGCGCGTTGCTACCAGCATCCGCCAGAAACCTTCGAAATCCTTTTTGATATCCACGCCCCCAAGGTGGGCGTTTGCCGCTGCCGCAGCGCGTACATCGTCATGCTGCCGATGGCCAATCTCCACCACGAGCCGCCCGCCCGGCACAAGCCAGGTATGCGCGCCGGCAATCAACGGCGCCAGAACATCCATGCCCGCAGCACCTCCTGCCAACGCGGTGCGCGGCTCGTGATCCCGGACATTGGCGTTCATTTCTTGCCATTCGTCATCACGAACGTAGGGCGGATTAGAAACCAATACATGGAACGTTCCCTGCTCCGGTGCTGTGAGCGGTTCATAGATCGAACCCGCACGGAATTCGATGGCATCACTTGCGCCATGCGCTGCCGCGTTGGTGCGCGCGAGTTCAAGCGCGGCGGGAACGAGGTCGGTCGCAACGATGTGAATATCAATCGGAAGTACCGGCGGATCCGTTGGCTCCGTGCCGCGCCGTTGACCCCGAAGGCCTGCAGCAACACACGTGGAGATACACCCAGTTCCCGTACCAATTTCCAACATGCGAACGGGGCGCGCTCCGTTGGCTGCCGCATTGCGGGCAGCAAGGACTGCCTCTTCTACAAGATGCTCAGTAGCCGGACGAGGAATGAGTGTGGCGGGGCCGACTGCAAATCGCTTTGACCAGAACCACGCCTCCCCCACCAAGTACTGAACGGGCTCATGTCGAGCAGCCCGTACCACCAAAGCGCGTAAACGCTCCAGCTCCGCAGTGGAGGCCGGCCGATCAGCTTCCATATACAACTGCATCCGCTCCGCACCCACCACATGACCAACCAGCATCTCCGCGCATACGCGCGGGGCATCGATGCCCTTGGCGGTCAGATGGCTGTCGATCCATCGAATCAGCCGACGGGATGTCCAGACATCAACCTGAGTATTTGCGGATTCATGCTCAGAGGAGGTGCTCATGGATCAAGTATCCTACGCCGCCTCCGGCAGAAAGAACTTATGAGCAACGAATTGCAATCACTCGTACAACTAGCGATCAATAGCGGTCGATTCCAGAACGCAACCGTCAAAGGTGACATGGTCCGCTGCGTCGCCAAAGATGCTTCCGCCGAGGCGTGGTACGTGATCGACAAGACCGACGGGCACTGGTCCGTTGCACTGGAGACTGCGGACCGATGGCTGAGCGAGTCCATTGAAGGCGACATGCTGGAAGGCCGCGACACCGCAGAAGAATTGGTCGACGACGAACTGGTGAACCTGGACTTCCCAAATCGTTGCCCGCAAGTGAAGCACTACCGCGACGACGCCAAGGTCTATGTGTTTCGCAGTCGCGTGCCGTTGGAGGGCATCGCTGATGAGACCACTGGCGTGGCTACCTACCTCTTGGCATTTGAGGCAGCATTTTCGCAATTGGGCGACATGCAGGAGAGCGCTGCAGAATGATCGGACGTCGGCCCAAAGTGGTGATGCTCGGGTGGGAGTTCCCTCCGTTTATTACGGGCGGACTCGGCACGGCATGCCATGGACTGACCAAGGCACTTGCGGGTATGGATGTGGACGTGACCTTCGTTCTACCCAAGGGCGTGCGCGGGGACGAAGCGTCGCATGTTGATCTGGTGGTGCCGAGTCACGGGGCGGACGCACCGTCGATCGCTACACGCTCAACCGCTGGGGATGCAAGCGGCCTTGCACAAGACCGCCGCGCCACCGATCGTGGAATTGCCGCACGCCGGGCAGCAGGAATGCCGAATACCAACGCGCTGGCCGCCGCTGCAGCATTGGCCGCGGCGGGGCTTCATGGCGGGCTGAATGGTGGCGGCAGCGGCGCATTGAACGCCGCGGCCGGATCGATTCCTGGAACTCATCCCCTCGGTGCGCGGAGTGCGCGGGGCATCACCGACAGCGCCCTCGGCAAGAGTATTCGCATGATTGCCGCGCCATTTCTGGCCAGCGGCGCCTACACATCGGCGGGCGCACGGATGGTGCTGGAGCGCATCGCACTTGCAAGCGCAGCGCCACAACGACTCTTGCGCCCGGGCGCACTGAGTAGCGAAACGCTTCCAGAGGAACTGGCGCCCGAACTCTTTGCAGACCTTGATGACAATGCACGGAACGAAGCACTCACCATGCTTGAAGCATGGGAACGATTCGGAACAGACGATCCGTCCGCCGTGGCCGAGATGGTGGAGATGGTGCGCGCCGTTCGAGCGGCCGTTCCAGAGTCGAACGGTCGTGGCGCCGCGTTAGCTTTGAAGAGCGGCACCGGAACTCCGGATTACTCAGGCGATCTGCTTGCGCAAAGCGAGGCATACGCGCGCTTTGTTGTGGAGTCGTGCCGCGACCGAGACTTTGATGTGATTCACGCCCATGACTGGCTCACGTACCCCGCGGGCATTGCATTGGCGCGGGTCACTGGCAAACCACTCGTGGTGCATGTCCACTCCACGGAATTTGATCGTTCCGGCGAACACGTGAATCAAGCGGTTTACAACATTGAACGACGCGGCATGCACGCCGCCGTGCGCGTGATCACCGTGAGCATGCTCACCAAGAACATCTGCGCCAATCGATACAGCGTGAACCCCGCGAAGTGCGAAGTGGTCTACAACGGAGTGGATCTTGATCCGAAGGCGGTTGGCCTGAGCACCATTGGGCGCCGCGACAAGATCGTGCTGTACTTCGGTCGCATCACCATGCAAAAGGGTCCCGAGTACTTCGTCCAAGCGGCCAAGCGTGTCTTGGAAAAAATGGACGATGTGAAATTCGTGGTTGCAGGCTCCGGTGATCAGGCGCAATCGATGATCCAACTTGCTGCAGAATTGGGAATTGGGCACAAGGTTCTCTTCACGGGATTCTTGCGCGGCAAGGACATTCCGCGCGTATTCAATATGGCCGACCTCTATGTCATGCCCAGCGTGAGCGAGCCGTTCGGTATCGCTCCGCTGGAGGCACTTGGCCATCGCGTGCCGGTATTGATCAGCCGTCAATCCGGCGTGAGCGAAGTGTTGGTGAATGCGCTCAAGGTTGACTTCTGGGATGTGGAAGACATGGCGAACAAGATCATTGCCGTGCTCCGCCATCCACCACTGCAACGCACCCTGACCGACCATGGCTTTGATGAGGTCCGTGGGATCACCTGGGACGGCGCCGCCAAGAAGTGCGTGAACGTCTACCAGCATGCCATGGACGACGTGCGCGCACACGCGCGCCACTGACGCGCGGTGCTTGCAAGATCACATGTGTAGATAGGCGGATGCAGTGCAACGGCGGCTCGGAGCCGACCTATACTCATCGCATGGCGTTTTTCACGCGTAAGAAGCCCATTCCCGTTCGCACCTCCGCACCTGCTGCATCGTCGGCAGGGCGCGCCGCACCCCGTGATCCGGACTTTGAGAAGCGCGTCAAGGAGATTGGCGCCGAGTACCTCGCCGCCGCGCGCAATGCGGGCGCTGGCGTCTTCGCGGGCAGCCTCTCGGTGTTCAAAGACAAGCTCATGGACTGGGCCATGCAGGACGAAGCATTCCGCGTCCAGCTGTTCCGCTTCGTTGACTGCTTCCCAACACTTCGCAGTAACGATGCCATCTACGAACACCTCTCTGACTATCTCTCGCAACCCGGAGTCAAGGCGCCGCCCGGATTTGAACTGGGCATGGCTGCTGGTGGACTTGCCAAAGGCCTGATGGCAAAGACGATGTCGAGCCAGATTGAGGGCATGGCATCCAAGTTCATTGCTGGCACCGATGCGGCCAGCGCCCTGCCCGCCTTGGAGAAGATGTGGAAGAACGGCATGTGCTTCAGCGTGGACCTCTTGGGCGAGGCATGCGTGAGCGACGAAGAGGCGCGGCTGTACCGACAGAAATACCTGGACCTTGTTGAGAATCTGCCCAAGCGCGTGGCAACATGGCCCGCAAAGTTGGTCTTGGAGTCAGATCACCTCGGACCTGTTCCGCGCACCAACGTCAGCATCAAGATCAGTTCACTGAGCGCACGCGTTGACCCCATTGATACGGAAGGGTCAATCCGCACGCTGATGGCGGAAATCATGCCGATTCTTGAGAGTGCCAAGAAGCACGGCGTACTGGTGAACTTTGACATGGAGCAATTTGCGCTGAAAGACCTCACTATTGAGCTCTTTAAGCGATGCTGTGAAGCGGTGGACTTTGAGGCCGGACTCGCCATGCAGGCGTACCTGCGCAGTGCCCCCGACGATGCACGCAGCGTGGTCGATTGGGCCAAACGTACCGGGCGCGTGGTCACTGTTCGGTTGGTCAAAGGCGCATACTGGGATTACGAAACGATCCACGCTGAGCAACAAGGATGGCCGGTTCCGGTGTGGAGCCGCAAGTGTGACACCGACGCATGCTTCGAACGCGTTGCGCAGTACTTCATTGAGAACACGCCCCGCAAGCGCGGCGAAGGCGGCGTGAAGTTGGCGCTTGGATCGCACAATGCACGATCGATTGCTGCAGCGCTCGTAACGCTGGAGAAGTGCGGCATGCCGAAGTCGGCGATTGAATTACAGATGCTGCACGGCATGGGCGACCCGCTCAAGGCAGCGGCTATGGCGATGGGTCTGCGCGTGCGTGAGTATGTACCTGTTGGCGAGATGATTCCAGGAATGGCGTACTTGGTGCGGCGCCTCTTGGAGAACACCTCCAACGAGAGTTGGCTCAAGGCAGGTTTCTTAGACAACGCCGACGTAGAAACGTTGGTGGCCAGTCCATTCCGTGAACATGATTCCGACCCAGGGATCGATCGCATTCAGAATGCGCCGGAGCGACACGCGTTGTCCATCGCCGTTCCCGGATTGGGCGATGGGCGGGCGTTCTTCACTGAGCCGATGCGCAATTTTGCAGTTGCGGCGGTTCGCACGCAGTTTGCGGCGGCAGTTGCTGACGCCACGGTGCCGGTGGTGCGCAATGACTCCGCAGTTGCCGACGCCACGCGCGCTGTTGCCAACGCTGATGCCGCATTCCCACAGTGGCGCGACACGCCGCACACGGAGCGCGCCGCGGCGATTGTTCGCGCCGCATCACTGATGCGCGCGCGTCGCGATGAACTCTCGGCGATTCTCATTCGCGAAAGCGGAAAGACGTGGCGCGAGGCCGATGCCGATGTGTGCGAAGCGATTGACTTCTGCGAGTATTACGCACGTGAATCGTCAGCGCTGTTTGGTCGAACACGCCTTGGCAATTTCGTCGGCGAACTTGATGAGCAGTGGTACCAGCCGCGCGGTGTGGCCGCGATCATCAGTCCATGGAATTTCCCGCTGGCAATTTGTGCGGGTATGACGGTTGCGGCGCTCGTCACTGGAAATTGCGCAGTGGTGAAGCCCGCGGAGCAGACGCCAGGAATCGCCAAGATCATGTGTGACATCTTGTGGCAGGCGGGCATTCCGCGCGATGTCTTGCACTTCGTGCCAGGCCCCGGCGAGACGGTCGGTGCGGCGCTGGTGCGCGACCCACGCACCGCGTTGATTGCATTCACCGGCAGTAAGGCTGTTGGGCTTGACATCATCAAGGCGGCAGGCGAAACGCATGCTGGCCAAGAATTTGTCAAGAAGGTGATTTGCGAAATGGGCGGGAAAAACGCCCTGATCATTGATGAAAGCGCAGACCTTGACGAAGCCGTGCTGGGTGTTCGACAGAGTGCCTTTGGATTCCAAGGACAGAAGTGCTCGGCATGCAGCCGGGTGATTGTGCTTGACAGCGCGCACGATGTGTTCTTGCACCGATTGGTGGAAGCAACACGAGCACTGGTAGTTGGCGATCCGCGCGAGCCGGGAACGGATGTTGGCCCGGTGATTGATGCGGAAGCTGCCGCAAAGATTCGTTCGTACATTGAACTTGGAGCGCAAGAGGGGAAAGTCCAACTCAGCTTGCCGATCCCGGCGGGACTTGAGGCGAAGGTTGGCATGCCGTTTGTTGGGCCCACCATCATCAGTGGCGTGCGTCCCGATGCGCGAGTAGCAACCGAGGAAATCTTTGGACCAGTACTGGCGGTCATTCGCGCCAAGGACTTTGACGAAGCCCTGCGCATTGCCAATGCACCCGCGTACAAACTCACCGGTGGTATCTACACACGCAAGCCCGCACATCTGGAACGCGCCAAGCGTGAGTTCCGTGTTGGCAATCTGTATGTGAACCGTGGCATCACCGGCGCGCTGGTTGGCCGGCAGCCGTTCGGCGGATTCGGTATGTCGGGCGTCGGCAGCAAGGCTGGCGGTCGCGACTAT
>NSIA01000161.1 GCA_002737585.1 Planctomycetaceae bacterium
CTCGGGTCGAAACCCAACGCGCCCCACGAGGACGGTGTCGCGCACGTCGCGGGCATCACGTTCATCGGTTGGCTTCTGCGACGCCAAGTACGAGGTACCCGCAGCCAACAGGAGTCCGCCACCAACTACCAACGAAAGCCCAAGCGCCAATGTTCCAATCCATTTTCCAAGCAGCCAACCGCCGTGGGAGATCGGCTTGGTCACCACAGACCACACCTGCCGATCGCGGATTTCAAACGCGGTGCTGGCGCAGCCGAACACAATCACAAAGAGCGCAGCCATGGTGTAGGAAGCGGTATGACCCCAGTCAAGGAATCCAGGAATGGCCTGCAAGAGCGCCTCGCCCCGCTCGCGTGAGAGCGCAAGAAACGGAACAATCATGGCGATCGGCAAGGCGAAGCCCGGGAGCGCCAGTGTGCGGACTCCCTCAAGAGCGGTGTTGGATGCCACTGCAATCGAGCCGGAACGAAAGCCCAACAAGGCACGCGCGCCGTTCCACAGGAACGCAAAGAGCAGTAGCGAAAGCGCAGAACTGATCAGCCACTGTGTGCCAATCGGCCAATCCATCCACCAACAAAACGCAGCACCAGCCCCGACGGCGCCGCCTACTTCCAAGGCCGGAAGTAGGAGACCGATCCAGACAACCGCGAGTGCACCAATGCCTGTGACCAGCATTAGGGCAATCACCAACGCGGGTGATCGAACCAGTACATAGGGCATCCACAGGGGAACTTGATCACCAAGGAGTCGCCATGACAGTTCTTGCTTGACGTCGGCTGGCATCACGCCTGCGTCATCAAAGAGATCAACGGCACGACCAACCACGCGAGCGCCGCCGTACTCACGATCACCCACCGTCACCGTGCCGCGTTGCATGAGCTGCATGGCTGCGGGATCACGATCCTTCGCAGAGCACTTCTCCAACGACTTCAAAATCCCGGCCCGCTGCGCCTGCAGCGAGAACGCCGTGTTCAGGAGCGGCCACGCAACCAGCCCAAGCGCGCTGAGGATGGCCAGCGTTGCCAAAATGCGCGCCGCACGTGTTTCCATGCGCTCGCCGAGCCACCGATGGAGCCGCGCCACGAGTGCGGTCACGGATTGCCGCCCCCACCCAGAAGATCATCAATGACTGAACGGTCAACATCCTTTGGCGGTTCTGGAGCCTTGGTCTGCTTGGAAGGACTGACGGCGGGTTCCACCTTGCCAACCGGAGCGCTGGGCTTGCCCGTCACCAATTCCGTGAGCACAGCCGCATCAGCCACCGGCACAACCGGCGCGGCGGGCGCAGCAGCGGCGGCGGACGCCTTGGCGGCTTGCGGCATCGCTTCAAGCTCAGCGATCAATCCGCCACCCTCATTCTCCTCACCGCGAAGGAACGCCGCGGTGGGGCCGCCGGCACCCGCGCCACTGGTGGAAGCACGATCATTGCGCGCGCGTTCAACAATCTGCAGGAAGAGATCTTCAAGCCGCTGCCGCGGAGCCGCAACACGCTCTACTTCCACGTGCGCGGTCTCGCGAATGATCCGTTCAATGGTGGTGATGGTGGCCGCGTCAAGTCGCGGTGTGGTGATCACGGTCCGGCCGGAATCCTCCAGCAACTCATCAACCGTTCCCTCGCTGCGAATCTTGCCGCCGTACAGAATCACCATGCGATCACAGACATCCTGGACATCATCAAGCTGATGACTCGAAAGGAGAATGGTCTTGCCGCGACGACCAAGGTCAAGCAGCAGGTCTTTCACTTGGCGTGAACCAAGCGGATCAAGGCCCGAGGTTGGTTCATCAAGAATCAATAGATCCGGATCATTGATGAGCGCTTGCGCAATTCCCAACCGGCGCGCCATACCCTTGGAAAATTCGCCCACTGGGCGGTTGGCGGCATGCGTCATGCCCACCATCTCCAGAAGTTCATCAATACGACTGCGGCGAATGGCGCGCGGCAATCCAAAGAGTTTGCCGTAAAAGTCCAGCGTTTCAACCGGTGTCAGGAACCGGTACATGTAACTCTCTTCCGGCAGGTACCCAATGCGCCGCTTCACGGCAACATCGGTAGGGTCCTTGCCGAACACGGTGAGATTTCCCTTGCTGCGATGCAACAAACCAAGAATCATCTTGATGGTGGTGCTCTTGCCACTGCCGTTTGGACCAAGCAATCCAAAGATTTCGTCGCGGCGGATCTCAAATGAAATCCCGTCCACGGCCACTGCCTTTTGGCGCAGCCAGAAATCGCTGAAGACCTTGGTCAGGCCCACTGCTTCCACCACTATGTCATTGTTCACAGCCGTTGCCATGCGAGCCACTCCTTGCCGACATCAGTCGCGGCCAAAGCCCTTCTGGGCACTGCGATCAAGGCGACGTCCGGGTTCATCAATGGTGATCTGCCGGCTTCCGAGTTGGAAATTCACAGAATTGCTTCCCATCGCCTCCATCTTGCGGCGCTGCACTTCGCTCTGCCGACGCGCCTGCATGACTTCGTTGGAACTTTCAATGTTGATGCGCACTGGCCCACCAGCGTCCGGTGCCGCCAACATTTCCGCTGTCGGCGAAGAAAGCACTTGCCGCACTGCGTCCAGCCACAACTTGCGAACCAGTTGCTGCGGATTCTCACGGAAACTTGGGGCGAGCCCATTGAGCCGGCCAACCTCTTTACCCAGAGTGGCGCGGACCGATGCTCGGTACGCCTGCGCCCGGGCAATGATCGCGGACGTTTGGCCAACATTGGTTGCTCCCTCAAGGCGCGTTCCCAGTTCTTGCATCACCGCATCAGCGGCAACGAGATCGCCACGAGTGAGTTCCGTTTCATAGCGCTGCACCAAGTCCAAGATCTGCGCATAGTCGGCTCCAGCCATACCAACCAGCGTGCCGTTTGCTTCTTGCTGCGCCTGCTCCAGCGCCAACTTGCCGTTTTCGCGGGCTTCTTGCACGCGACTGAACGTGTTGCGGATTGCCAGCGGCGCAATCTTCTCCGGAATGGTGACTACGCCAAGCTTGACGCCCGACTTCATGGAATCAAGCGTCGCCTGTGCGCGCTGACGAAGTGCTTGCTCTGGCCCGTCACGATTCTCCAGTAACTCCTGCAGCGTGAACTGCGCAGCCGTCTGCACCATTCCGCGCGCCAGTGCGTGCCGGACAATCTCTCGCAACGCCTCGGGCTGAAACTGATCGAGCGTGCGAACCGCATCCTCCACCGTGTACTCCGCAGCAATGCGGACGTGGGCAAGATCGCCATCCGCAGTGATGAGCGAACCATCAAGACCAGGACGAATTGGATCTTCAGGAGTGGTGGACGCAGCCGCTTGATCAACGGTGGTCATGCCCTGCTTGAAGCGCGGCCAGAATTCACCGTTGAGTTCCACCGCATCCTTCTGCGGCAGCAACACAATTTCTCCCACTGGATACGGCCAGAACGGCTGCAAACCAGGGGAAACTTGTTCATCACCAGGTGCGCCAACGATGCGTCCAAAGAACGTCTTGACGCCCGTCTGACCTTCCTGCACCGTCTGGAATCCGCTGAAGAGGAAGACCACCACCAACGCCAAGATTGCCACCTGCAACACTCGGTAACTGAGGCGCAGTGC
Source organism: Planctomycetaceae bacterium (assembly GCA_002737585.1). Classification (GTDB taxonomy): domain Bacteria; phylum Planctomycetota; class Phycisphaerae; order Phycisphaerales; family SM1A02; genus UBA966. Next base: position 3,579 of record NSIA01000161.1, read on the forward strand.
CTCGCCAAGCGATTGGTTGGCGGGATCCATCGCCTGCCGCATGGCAGCCTCGGCGCCGGTGCCGGATGAAACGGTGTATTGCGCGCTTGCTCCACGGCGTGGCGCTTCGTCGGCGGGCGGCGTGGCGTTGAGTTGCGGGTTCAAGTCCGTCATCAGCGTAGGTCCTTACTCAGCGTGCAAGCACTCGGCGTGTCACTCATCACTTCGTCTTTGCGGCATTGCCCGGCTGCGGGATGCCCTGCGCATTCACCGGCGCATCAAGATTGATGAGGTGAAACGGAGCGCGCGTGGTGTCAGTGATGTAGGTGGTGCTGGAACTCAGCGATGCCTTCAGCGTGTCAAGCCACGTCAAGAAGATTGCCAACTCTGCTTCGCCCTTCATCTCTTGGTAATAGCGCGTGGCTTCTTCATTGCCCTTGCCTTCAATGCGTGCGGCCCATTGATCGGTGAAGTTCATGATGATGTCAGCCTGACTCTTGGCCTGACTCTTGATGGCCTCGGCGGCGCTGGCGCCCTTGGCTTCTTCAAGATTTGCCAAGGTTTCCTGCACTGCAGCCATACGACGCAGTACTGCAACGGTGGTCTTGTTTGGGAGCACGACCTGCGAAATGCCCACACTCACAGGCATAGTGCCAGCCAGGCGCGTCTTCTGCAGGTCACCAAGAATGGCGGTCTCGGCGTCGGCCAGTTTGCCACCCTGACCTACCAGGTCGCCGAATGCGTATCCACCGATCGCACGAAGCGAGCCCTGAAGTTGCATCTCCAGCGCGTTGGAAGCACCCTCTACCGATGCGTAGCTGGTGAAGAATCGCAACGCTTCTTCAGGCGTGGTGTCAATGCGCCAAGTCATGAACGCCTGCACCAAGACTTGCTGACCATCACGGGTGAGCACGGTTTCCAGCGGGCTCTCAATGAGTTGCTGCCGCGTGTCAAGCCGAGTGACCTGATCGATGAAGAACGGTGCCTTCATGTGCAGGCCCGGCTCAGTAATCACCCCCGCCGGCTTCCCGAAGCGCGTCACGATCGCGATTTCATGGAAGTTGACCGTGTAGGTGGTGTTGTAGAGCACAAGAACAAGCACGATGAGCGCGCCGACAACGATGCCGATGGTGCGATTCATGGGTTACTTACCTTCCCCAGTTGCCGGGGGCTTTTCTTTCTTCTCAAGATAATCAGCCAAGTTCAATCCGGACTCAGCCTGCTTCATAGTCACATCAATGTCGGCGCGGCCGGAAACCGACTCGCCCAAGACATACTTCACACGCACGCCCGCAAGCGCGCGACCAAGCACCTGCATGGTGCGGAACTGCTTATAAAGTTCGGGTGCCGCATGGAACGAAGGAGCCTGCCCCAGCACTTCGGCAGAGTCACCGGCCGCGCCCATCACGATCGCCCAGCGCTTGGCACGCGCCTGCGAAATGACTCGTGCAGCGCCGCCCTTGCTCTCCACCACCAACCGCTCCACCACAGCGCGCTTCTCCATCGCCACTGCGCTATCAACACCGCTCTCCTGCTCGGCGCTATCCAGCGCGGCAATAGCAGCCACAATTCCGTCCGCTCGCTCTGGGCTGCCAGCAATGGACGCCATGGTGGCGCGCGCCATGCGGTCCGCTTCTTCGCGCAACTTCCGGGCATTCTGCATGTCGATGGAAATCTCTTCAAACATGCCCGCGCCCTGTCCGGCAGGCGGACGCAGCGTTGGTACCTGAATCGCCACTACTTCCACGCCTGCTTTCGCAGCGTCAAAGCTTGCTTGAATGCGTTCGCGCAACGAACGAATCAGCGAATCACCACGTGGGCTGAGCACGGCGTCCATCGGTTGCGTCGAGAGATACCGAGTGACTTCACGCAGAGCGATATCACGCAGAATGCGCTCGCGCATGTCAGACGCCGTGCGACGAACGCGCGTGTCAGAGGCGAATGCAAGCCACTCTAAGAGGCCCTTGGGAGCAATCCGGTACGTCATCACGATGTCTGCGTCCACCAGCGCAAAGCGCTGTGAAACTGCAGCCGCCGATGCGTCGGGCTGCGCGTCAGCATCGGATCGACCGCTCAGATCCTTCTGAACTTGCTCAGAGAGGAGCGGCGCAGCAACCATGTACGGGTAGCGATCAGGATCGCTGTTTGCTTCCTCGCTCCACACATTCACCGCACCCACCTTCACTGGCCGCGCTCCGAGCACCAGGTTGCGGAGCCGCGCCACGTCTTGCACCGATGCGGTCTCAATCGGCCACGGCCACTTGAACATCACGGTGCCTTCGTACACGTCGCCGACGATGGCGCCCCCGCGCAGGCGCACCGCCTGTTGGCCCGGCGGAACCACCACCACACAGGAAAGCGCTATCAGCACCGTGGCTCCCAGCACCAAGAGCCACGCCGTACTGCGCAGCATGAGCTGGTAACCCCAACTGGAAGTGATGTCGAAACCAAACTGGTAATTGACCGCCTCATTGATGGAGCGAACAATGGAGTCCGGTGCTGCAAACAGGCTGAGAATGCGTGAATCAAACGGCGCGCGCGGGTTGTCGCCGATGCGACGCGGGCGATAGAGCGCCAGAATGAAGTTGAGAACGATCTCCCCAGCAAAGATCACTTGACCAATGCCAATGGCCAACACCACGGGCTCAAGCCACTTTGGTTTACCGAATGAATTGGCCACCAAGCCAACCGCAATGGCGGAGAGCACCAACGCTGTCGCCACCATGAACCCCGCGCCACCGCGAAGATTCTGCCACGCCGGCTGCTTGGACATGCCCGCAACAAAGCGCGAGAAGATGAACGCAATCAACGCCAGCGACACACAGATGGCCAGCTGCCAACCAGTAGCGAAACCAACGGAGAACGGAATCACGTCCACCATCGGCTGATCAGCGCCGGGTCGGAAGTCAAGACTGGAGATGTAGCGCGCCGCGTTGACGCCGGTGAGGGCCAAGGCGCCGGCAGCCAGCAGACTGACGCCGGGGAGCAGAATTCGGTTGAGGCGCTCCAGACGCTTGGCCGCCACCATGGAATCGCCAGCGCGTTCCGAGGCAAAGACGGTGGAGTCCGCTCCCGTGGAGCGCAGTTCGTCTGCCTCCATCGCCTCGATCGCCGCCAGCCGATGTTGGTGGAAGATGACAATCAATACCGCCCACACCGCCACGCCAACAAACGCAATGGTGCTGCCCTGCACGAAGGCAGTGCTACCCACCGCGCTACCCACCACAAAGAGGACGAGACCGATTGCCAGTTGCAAAATCAGTCCAAGACCGGCGATACGGGTGGCTTGTTGGTAGGCGTACTGGTCAGTTCGCATCGGAGTGAAATCCTGCGGGGAAACGGCGGCATTCCGGGCGCGCGCGTTGAGGCGTCAGGGTACTGTATTCCTGTCACCACCGCCCTGTTCTGGTCCGATCAAATCACCCGATGAACTTCCTCGAACAGCTTTGGGCCATCGCCCGCAACACCGCCATTGAGTGCGTCCGCCAACCGGTGGCATTGGCCGTCATGGTGGCGGGGACGCTTCTCATCATCCTCAGTATCCCATTCAGCGGCTTCACGCTGATGGACGACCAGCGGATGTTTGTGGACATCGCACTCTCCACCATCTTTGTGTGCGGCACGCTGCTTGCGGGATTCTTGGCAACCAACGCACTGAGCCGTGAGATTGACAATCGCACCGTACTGACCGTGGTTTCCAAGCCCGTCAGTCGTCCGGTCTTTGTGTGGGGGAAATTTC
>NSIA01000162.1 GCA_002737585.1 Planctomycetaceae bacterium
ACTCGAATCACCGGCGCTGCATTTCCAAGCGGCGCAGCGTCAGCCTGCAGCGATGTCACCTGCATATTCTCCAACACTACTGAACGCTGAATGGTGAACGTTGCGCTGGCAAGCATCTGCTGCAGTACCGCGGTGGTGGCAGTGGAATCTTGGCTACCCGCCAGCTGCACGCGCGTCACTTGCATTCTAGAAACCTGAATCAGTCCAGCAGCCAGGTCATTGTCAAGTGTGGCGCTGAAGAACATCGCTCCATAGGTGCGCTGCGCGCCCAGCGTTGCAATCCGGAACGCCGCGCGACCCGTGCTTGCTGTACCAACGATGGACTCAAACTGCGGGGTGTACAGCGTGTACACCGAGCCATTCACCGCCGCGACCTGCGGCCAAAAGGTCTCGCCGTTGTCTTGATCGGGCGCGGGCGGCAGGTTGTCCGGATGGGTGAGCCCAGGTGCAATCGAGTACTCGCCAGAAACTTGCGCGCTGGTATGGCCGACCGCCAGGCACAGCGTCGCAAAGGCAGTGGCGGCGGACAGATAGGAACGGTGCGTGGGGTTGCCCATCGCATCATGGTATGTACCCACGGCGTGGATGACCGAGGGGAGGAAACGCGTGGCAAATTGCTCAATTCTTCATTGAAACTGTGAGTTTCCCCTCGGGACGCGGTCATCGGAACATGGCGGGGCGGCCGCTGCGAACGAGCGCATTCTTAACCGAATCAAGACAGTGCTCGACCATGAAACCACGAAAGTGCCAAGTAACTTCTTGGTGTCTTTGAGCTGGATGAGAACACACATGAACGAATCAATCAAGTCAATCCCTGATGGAGTCGTCGTGGTCCTTACCGGACGCCTCGATTCGAAGAACGCTGCCGAGACGCTCACCATGATTCGTGCAGCGATGAGCCCGAGTGCGAAGCGAGTGGTCTTTGACTTCAACGCCTTGGTGTTTATGGCTTCAGCAGGTCTTGGCGTGCTTGTGCAATCCGCCGGACTCGCCAAGGCAAATGGCGGAAGCGCTCATCACTTTGGAGCCAGCCCCGCCATCATTCAGTTGCTGCGGATTGCCGGGTTGGGATCGGTGATCACGCCGTACCAAGTTCAACCCGAGTCAACCAAGGCACCTGCTTGAACACGGCAGAACACTTGACGACCTTTCCGGCGATAGCCATTTTCCTGGCAGGACTGGCGTTCTTCTTTCACGGGCTTGACGGCGTCAAGGAATCGCTCAAGTCCATGGCAGGACGCTCGCTACGACAGCGAATCGAGCGATTCACCTCAACCGGCGCACTTGCAGCGCTATGGGGATTCATTCTCGGAGCGCTCGCGCAAAGTTCCACCGCGGCGTCTTTCATCGTTACTGGCTTTGTATCAAGCCGCCTGTTGACGCTCCGGCGTGCGCTCACGATGATTGCATGGGCCAACCTGGGGACGGTGGTTCTCCCATTCATTGCATCATTTGATATTCGTACTGCTATCGCAATGATCCTGGGCGTCGGCGGTCTGTTGGCAACATTCCGTGCCGGCCGCGAATTCCTCCTTCCCGCGTGGCGTGGTCTGTTCATGCTGGGTCTGCTGATGCTCGGCCTGCAATTCCTGAAGGATGCCACGAGCGGTATCCCCGACGAGCCGTGGTTTAGGCAGTTTGCGCAGACCTTGGGCGATTCGCTCGTATTCGGCTTCGTGGTGGGGATCGCATCGCGATTGGTGATCCAATCGACATCAGCGATCGTGGTGATCGTGGTCACGTTCGTGAACAGTGGCATCCTCACGGACAGTCAAGCTGCCATGATGGTTCACGGCGCCGGTGTGGGTGTTGGCGCGACGGTGCTTCTGATGGGCCGCAGTTCACATGGCCTACCCCGACAACTTGCGTACTTCCAAGCGATCATCAACTCCGGTGCGGGCGCCATATTGGCGCTTGAAGTGCTGACGACAAAGTTAACGGGCATACCAAGCCTGATGGATTTGATTCGGAACACCATCACCTCGGACTCAAGCCGCATGCTGGCGATCGTGTATGTGGTGCAGCAATCGCTCTGCGTTGGAATTGCGGAACTATGCGGCGGCCGTTGGACGCAATGGCTGAACCGGCTCAGCCCGCCGACCGACGCGCAGAATCTTGCCACGCCGATGTACATCGACCAAGGTGCGGGTGTCGATTCCACCAGTTTCTTGGACATGATTGCTCGCGAGCAAGCGCGGATTGTCGAGCGACTTCCTGACATTCTTGACTGCGTGCGTTCTGATGGCGAGCGAACCATGGCCGAGTGCAACCACATGGCGGAGTCGTGCAAGTCACTGGGCGCTGAGATCCACCATGCGCTCCGGGAACTTTCGCAGACGCGCCTTGATCGGCAAGATGCTGAGCAATTGCTGGCGTTAGACATTAAGCAACGCGCAGTGGATCAGCTAGTCACCGAGGTTGCACACTTTGCCCGCGCATCACTCGATGAACGCCGGACCAGTGAGACCGGGAGCGACTCCGACGGCAACGCGCTGCTGTTTGGGATGACGGAAGGACTGCACCTGGTGCTCTCGCAACTGGTGGAGTGCGACCGCAGTCGGGTACCGAGCGATGTTTCCATGTTGCTCATGATTGTCAGCGACCGCGGCGACCTCATGGAACAGCTGCGGGCAGACATCGCAGCGTCCACGTCACACGGCGCTCGACCTGGGCTGCAGTACACGCTGGCACTCTTTGAGCGGGCGATGTGGCTGGTTGGAAAGGCCGTACCAGCGGCGGCGAACGGCAACGATGGCCTCGATGGGCTCGATGGCATCGGCGGAACTGGCGACACCGACAGCACGCTCAACGACCCGACCAATCAAACACCGGCGACGTCCAATTCACTCCAGCACACGTAACGGACCGGCGCTGCAGCGTTTCACGTGCAGTTACTTCCGCACAGGTTCAGCCACCGCGGGCTGCGCGTGCTCCTTGAAAAACCGAGTAATCAGTGCAGTCGCGCCCTTCGGAAACTCGTGACCGCCTTCATGAATGACGGTCACCAGTGGCGCGCTCTTGCTCGATTCATAGAGCGTCGCGGTGAGACCGCCCTCGGTTGCCCACGGCTTGCCTTCACTTGTGCACGCATCGGCAGCGCGAACGTTGACGAACGTTCGCTCCTGCCACGAAAATTTCACCAGGGGATCGTCCTTGCCCGCCACATGAATCACCGGCAACGGCTTGATATCCGCGGTCGGCTTCAGGTAAGCGGCAGCCACCGGACCGATGGCCGCGAGCGTGGCACCGCGCGTCTGCCACAACAGGTAACTGAAGAACCCACCGTTTGAATGTCCAGTGGAGTAAGTGTGTCGTCCGTCAAGCTTGTACTCCGTACGCAATGAGTCCACCATGGCGTCGTACAACTTGATGTCACGGTCTCCGTTGTTGCCGGCGGCGGTTTGCCAGCCGGACTTCTTCCCTTCCGGGTCAACAAGCGGGCTCGCGGTCTTCAATCCTTGCGGATACACCACGATTGCTTCGGGCCACGCGCGTTCAAATGCAGCGGTTGCGTGCGAATGCACAGCGGTGCCGCCGTGACCGTGCCAACAGAACACCAAGGGAGTCTCCGCCGTTCGGTTGGCCGCGGGTGGAAGGCACACCAGTGCGGTGCGAACCACTCCGTCCACCGTCCATTCTCGCTTGGAAACGTTCGCAGTGTCGCTCGCGGTGTCGCTCGCGGTACTGGGCGTACCGGTGGTTCGATTCGGCGGTTGAGTCGCAGACGGAGTCGGCGGAGCCCAGCACGCGCACACCAGCACGATTCCAATGAGTTTCATATGAATATAGTACGCATGTCGGAGGTCGGGTCACTGCACACCCCGCTCGCACAACAACACACATGACGCACTCCGCCATACGCCCTGCCACCCGCGCCGATCTCCCAGAGATTCTTGACATCTACAACGCGTCAATTGCTGCGCGGATGTCCACCGCGGACTTAGTACCCCAATCAATGGTCGCCCGCGAGGCCTGGTGGGAGCAGCGCAATCATGACACGCGACCAGTACTAGTGACCGAGCGCACCGGGCGCGTGGTCGCGTGGGGCGCATTCACCAACTTTAAGGACCGCGCCGGGTACGCACCAACTGCGGAAATCAGCGTCTATGTAGATCCGTCAGCAGTCGGCAGCGGGCTCGGAAGCGCAATGCTTGACGAACTGCTTTTGTGCGCAGTCGCGTGCCAGATCGACCGAGTCATTGGAATCTGCTTTGAACACAATCACGCCAGCCTGCGACTGGCACGATCACGTGGATTTGAAGAGTGGGGACGGTTACCTGAAGCCTGCAACATGGATGGCGTCCGTCGCTCCGTGGTGATCCTTGGAAAGATCATTTCAGCGCCGCATTCATAAACTGCATGCGCTACTGATCGGCGTTCCGAGCGCGGAACATTCACCCGACAACCTGAGCCACAATTCCATCCGGCAACGCATCCAAGAACATTCGTCCGTAACGCTTGGTGATGATGCGGGGGTCAAGTACCACTACCCTGCCCTCGTCAGTGGAACTACGGACCAGCCGCCCGAATCCCTGCTTGAAGCGCAGCACCGCGCGCGGAAGTGAGTCTTCGGAGAATGGCTTTCCGCCGCGCGATTCAATTAATTCGTGACGCGCTTGCACAATCGGTCGATCTGGCACCTCAAAGGGAAGCCGCGTGATGATCACATTGCGCAACGCCCGACCGCGCACATCAACGCCCTGCCAAAAACTAGCGACGCCAAAGAGCACGCTGCGTTCATCGGTGCGGAATCGTTCGAGCAATGTATTACGTGGCACCCCGATGCCTTGAATGTGCAAGGGGAAATTGTCATCAACAAGACGATCGGCAATACGCTCAGCGACGGCATTCAGCGTTCGGAAGCTCGTAAAGAGCACAAACGCACCGCCGTCAGTCTCACGGATGTGGCTCAGAACGCGCCCCGCCAATTCATCTTCATAGTCCGGATGATTTGGCTCTGGCATGGTGCGATCGATGATCAGTGTGACTAAGCGGCCGTAGTCAAACGGACTTCCAAGCTCCAATGTCTGCGGGTCGTCGCACCCAAGGCGGATGGCGGCGTGCCGAAAGTCGCCGTGGCTTGTTGCGAGCGTGGCACTGGTGAGTACCACGCCCTTGTCTTGCGCAAAGAGATGTTCGCGCAGTATCGGCCCAACATCCACCGCCGCACACACCAGGGTCATGTTGGGGCGCTCACCGCCGCGACGCTTCTTGCCGATCTCCACCCAGTACACACAACCCGCCAGCGCCTGCGCCAAGAGATCACGCGCACCCGTGGCATGCGCCTCGGCGCGCGCTGCGTAGGAATTCAACTCAAACTGATCAGCTTCATTAGCAATGCGGTCGCGCAACATGCGCAGCGTTGCGGCAAGTTGCAACATCGGCCCGCTCAGGTGGTCGCGCACCGCATCCTTGTCACGCATACGACCAGACGACTCTGCGAACTCCTCATGCCAGCGCCACAGCGCGTCAAACTGCCGATCCGCAGCGCTTTCGCAGTCACGAATGCAGCGAATGGCATCTTCAATAACTGTTTCCGCTGCGTCATCGGAGCGCATCGCGCTCAGATAGCCACGACCAGTGCTCACTTGATAAAGCGTCCGCAAGAGATGCCGAACGCCGCTCTCCGAGAGTCGAATTCCAAAGTTCTCTGCCGCGACATCTTCTATCTCATGTGCTTCGTCAAGAATCACATGGTGATAGTTCGGGAGCACTCCGCCAGTCGCACCAGCGCGGGCGCGCATAGCCAGATCAGCAAAGAACAACGCGTGATTGGTAATGAGTAACTGCCCATTATCCATACGCCTTCGCGCCGCTTGGTAGAAACATTTGTCAAAGGTTGGACAGCGCCGCCCCATGCAATTGTGCGCGTCGCTCTGCACTTGATCCCACACTTCGCTGCGCGGTAACTGCGGAAGCGTTGCTAACGATCCGTCCGTGGTGTGGTACGCCCACTTCTCCACACGACGGAGGTCATTGCGATCCTCATCATGTGCAAAGAGGCGACCCTCGCGCTCACTGGCTAGTTTGAGACGGCGCAGACTGACATAGTTGCCGCGGCCCTTCACCAGCACGGAACTGAATTCTTCGGGAATCACCGCATTGAGAAGCGGGATGTCCTTCTCGATCAACTGCTCCTGCAAGCTGATGGTGTTGGTAGCCACCACCACACGCTCCCCGCGTTCAACAATGCGCCGAATCGCTGGAATGAGATAGGCAAAGCTCTTGCCGACGCCCGTCCCTGCTTCGACAAACAAGCGCTGCCGCTCTTCAAACGCGCGCTCCACAGCACTGGCCATCAGAATTTGCTGGGGGCGCACTTCAAAGCCGGACAATCGACGCGCGATTGCCCCGGTATCCGAGAGCAACATGTCAACGGAGAGTGTCACCCCAATGGCCTTCGCTTTGGCTCGCCCGGCAGACGCGGGTAATTACGCGGCGTGGCGCGCGTCTTCTCCAGAACCACCACCGTACCGGTAGCCGTCTTATGTAAATCAACCACATGCGTGTGCAATTTGTAGAGCGCGGGCTTTGCCTCTTCAACCTCTTCCGCAGCCTTGTCGCCCTTGATCAGAAAGATCGATCCCGCCTCGCGTGCGAATGGAACAGTCAGTTCCACCAACACATTCAGCTTTCCAACCGCACGCGCCACCACCGCGTCGTACTTGGCACGGTGATCGTGGTGATCCTGTCCCGCCGTCTCAGCGCGATCATTCAAGATGCGCGCATTGGAAATACCAAGCGCCGCAATGGTTTCCTTGATGAACGCAGCCTTCTTCCCGGTAGCCTCAAGCAACGTAAATTGCACTTCGGGCATCACAATGGCGAGCGGGATTCCTGGCAGTCCGCCACCAGAACCAATATCAATCACCGTCTTTGCTTCAGCGCTGGCAAGAAATGGCACCAACGTCAGGCAGTCTTGGATATGTCGCACCCACATGGTTTCTGGTTCAACAATCGCGGTGAGATTGAATCGAGCGTTCGCTGCTCGAAGCGCTTCGAGGTACGCGCGCAACCGCTCGGCATCACCAGGCTCCAGTTCAATGCCCATGGTGGCAAGCGCCTCTGTGACAGCGCCGGGGATTCCAAGAATCGGCGGCAGCGGCGGCAACGGAGACGACGAAGGCAGATCAGCAGCAGGTGAATTGGTGGATTCAGTATGAATGGCGAGACTTATGGGGTTCAGGTGCGAATGAAGTTGCGGGT
>NSIA01000026.1 GCA_002737585.1 Planctomycetaceae bacterium
TGCGAAGCAAAGATGCAATTGCGAACGGTTGGTGCACCACTTGAGACAATTAAGATGCCGCCGCCCTTGTCTTGATTGCTCGCGCTGGCACCGTTGGCGTTGCCGGAGCGCACCGTGAAGCCGTCCAGAATGGCTGTGACCGCCGCGCCGGTACCAAGGACAACGTGGTAACTATTTTCCGTGAAGTTAGCGGTGGCGGTGTCATTACCAAGAAGGTCACCAGACAGGATGGTGACGTTCGTCTTCCAATCGCGCTGCGAAAGGGTTGACTCGGTGCCCACGAACCCGCCGTAGATGGCAACTCCGGACTTCATGGTGAAGGTCGCGGTACGCACGCCGGTTGTTGATGGCAGGTAGGTACCAGCCTTCACCCAAATTTGATCACCGGAGACTGATGCAGCCAACGCTGTTTGCAAACTTGCTGGTCCGGCATATGCATCGGCCCAACTTGCGCCCGTGCCCGCACCGGTGGCAAGTGCGCGATCCACGTAACGAACAGCGGCGCCTGCCTGAAGAGCCACTGCCAAAAGTGCGAGCGAGGAAAACGCGGCGAGTGAGCGGATCTTCATGAGTTGCAGGGGGTTCAGGGGGTGCAGGTGGTGCATGGCGTGGGGCGGTTGCCCGGTCGGCAACGCGCCAAGTGCAGCAAAGGTAACCCCAACATGCACGAACGCCGAACGAAATTCTTGAGAACTCGGTCGGCGCGCGGCTTCGACAGCAATTGTCGTTCTGATTGTCTCTCAGAGGGCTTCGCGACCGTCCGAGAAGGAGTGACCCCAAGGGGATTTGAACCCCTGTTACCTCCGTGAAAGGGAGGTGTCCTAGACCGGGCTAGACGATGGGGCCAGGAAAGTAACTGGCTCAGTCAGGCAGCAATCCAATCGGCTTGATGGCTCGACCGTACGGTTCTGCGTACACGGCGAGCTGTTGTTCGTGATTCCGAAGCCCAAACACACGGCTCCGGCAGTAAGAGTGACCCCAAGGGGATTTGAACCCCTGTCCCGTCCGTGAGAAGGACGTGTCCTAGACCGGGCTAGACGATGGGGCCGGTTTCCGAGCGGCAGAGTATACCGCCGATGCACCTTCAATGCACGTCATTTGCCCACTGGAATTTGAACGATCCCGACTCGCCCACGCCGCCAAAGTGCGCGGGTGGGTCCTCTATTGCTGTGGCCCTGGGCGGGTAGGCATCGAACGCTGGGCTGCCGCGGTGCGCCTCCCGGCCGGTACGCAGGTGGTGTTGGCTGGCGTAGCGGGCGGACTGAGGCCGTCGGCCATCCCTGGAACAGCGGTGGTGCCATCGATCATTGTGGATGAGCATGGCCGCGAGTGGCACGTACCGGCGCACACGGGCCTTGGCGAGGCTGGCGCCCCGCCGCAGCGCACGGTTCGTTGCCTGTCTGCCGAACACGTCCTACGGACCCCGGACGCCAAGCGGGTCGCCGCAGAACGGTTTGACGCCGACTTGGTGGACATGGAGTCGGCCGCGTTCGCCCGCGTAGCAGAGGCTGCCGGCTGGAACTGGCAGGTGATTCGCGGCATCAGTGACGGATACAACGAAACGCTTCCTGACGGCGTGGCACAGTGGACCTCGGCGAACGGGCAAACCCGTATCGGCGCCGTTCTTGGATCCCTCGCGCGGCGGCCCATGCGCTTACCAACGCTGGTTCCGCAACTGCTGGCGCTGGGGCGTCGATCGGGCGCAGCCATGCAAGCGGTTGAAGACGCGCTCACCGAACGCCACTGATTCCCACTGCGAGCGCGGCGCGGCGGAATCGGATTCAATGCGCGGTTCCCCATGAACGACCAGACCACTGAACACGTCGATGCGCCCGCCATCACCAATGCTGAACGCCCGATTGTCATCTTCGGGGGCACCTTCGATCCACCGCATCGACGCCATGTAGAGATTGCGCAGGGAGTTGATGCCCTGCTCAAGGCGAAGCAGATGCTGGTGATCCCTGCGTGGCAGAATCCGCAGCGTGAACATGGACCAGTGGCAAGCTCCGCCGATCGCTTGGCGATGTGCACACTTGCCTTCGACACCATGGCGGACACGGTGGTACTACCGATTGAAATCTCGCGCGCGGCGCCAAGTTTCACCATTGACACGGTACGCGCAGTGCATGACATGCAGGCCGCAGGCTCGATTATGAAAGGCCCGCTTCGCTTGGTGGTTGGCAGCGATCAGGCAATCAATTTCCGATCATGGAAAGATTGGGCCGACCTCACTTCGCTAGCAACTCCGGTGGTGGTGCTGCGTCCACCGCACACGCGCGCCGATTGGCCAGCACTGCTCGCTGAACAGATGGACGAGGCATGGGCCGCGCGTTGGTTGTCATGGACACTTCCCATTGAACCCGTGAATTCTTCCAGTACTGAGGTGCGTCGCCGCATTGCAGCGGGAGAGTCCACTGAAGATCTGCTGCTGCCGGCCGTTGCGAATTACATTCAGTCATCGGGGCTATACGCGCCGGCAAGCTGAGAAAGGTCCGGCACGGCACGGCACGGGGATTCCCTGCGAGGACCGGACGCTGTGGCGAACCGCTTGTGCGAACCACTCGCGCAAATCGCTCGGGCGAACTTCTGGCGCGAACCGCTCAAGATCACGCTGGTTCAATGCGGAATTCGTGCACTTCGCTGCGCGCTGGTCGCGGCGGAAGCGCTGCCAGAGAATCTGGTCGTTCGTCAAAGGCAACGCGATCGACTGCGTACCACTGCCCGTGGAAACGCCACTCATCTTGTAACTCCATGCGCGATTCCAACATACGCTGCAGTTCACCCATAGTGGAAGCGGACGCCCACGCAAGCGCGTAGCCCGCACGCGGCGAATCATCGTCGGCACTTTCAACAATCGCTACTGCATGCCAGAGCGTGCGCCCCAGGCGACGTCCGCCCTCGTCAAGATTCTCGTCAAGATCGACATCCAGCTCAAGCCCCCACGCTTCACGGAGCTGAAAGAGGATCTCATCAATGTCCGGGCACTCTTCGCTATCAAGCACAAGAATCTCGCGCACATTCAGTGGCGGCTCAGGGCGCTCGTCAACTTCTGGCGGCCACGTGTGAGCCACTTCCTCCAGCCCATGCCGCGCCATCAGCTGTTCGATGTCCTCTTTCATATCAGGCGCAACCTGTACATCAACGCCCTTCCAACTATCAACAAAGACTTCCATGTACGGCTCGTCCGCCTGCGCGCCCGCCCCGATTGATCCATCCTCCAAGATCACTTGGCGATACTCACGCCAGTCTTCCAGGAATTCATCCAACTGCATGGGCTCGCGCGCGCTGAAGATATCCATGGTGCGGAACGCATCCTTGGAACCAACTTCTACGAGCGGGAAAATCTCACCCGGAAGAATTTGGAACAAGTCGTCAAGCAGCGCAGACACCTTCTCAAAGCTGGTCACCGCATAAAAGCGGTAGACATCAGGGGCGTTGTCATCGCCCTCTACGAACTCAATCGTGTAGCCCTCGCTGGGCGCCGGCAAGTCGATCGGCTCAAGGCCCAGCGGCAGTTGGAACCGGCCAATGCGGTGACGTTCAATATCGGTGCGCAGCGTGAATGATCGCATGAGGACCGCGCAGTGTAGGTACGGGCGCAGCGGGCGCAAAGCAGCACAGTTGTCAGCCTAAGTAGGCCTCGCGCACGCGCGGATCACGAAGCAAGTCTTGCCCGGAGCCAGTCAGCACCACATTGCCTGTTTCTAAGACATAAGCGCGGTTGCTCATGCGTAGCGCGGCATTTGCATTCTGCTCAACAAGCAGAATGGTCATTCCCTGCGCGTTGAGAACATTCTTGACGGTGTCGAAAATCTTTGCAACCAGGATTGGCGCAATACCCATGGACGGCTCGTCCATCATGAGCATCTTGGGGCGACTCATCAGCGCGCGACCAATGGCAAGCATCTGCTGCTCGCCGCCGGAGAGCGTTCCGCCTTGCTGAAGTGCACGATCCTTCAGGATGGGAAACATTTCAAAGATGCGCTGCAAGTCAGACTCGATGCCATCCTTGTCCGACCGAATGAACGCGCCCATCTCTAAATTCTCGCGCACCGTGAGACGCGGGAAGATGCGGCGCCCTTCCGGCACTTGCACAAGACCCTGACGTACCACTTGCTCTGGTGGCAACGATGCAATGCTGGCTCCATTAAATTCAATGCTGCCAGAAGATCGATTGATGCGAGAGACGCACATCAGCGTGGTGGACTTGCCCGCACCGTTTGCACCAATGATCGAAACGATCTCGCCCGCAAATACTTCGATGTCAATGCCGTGCAGTACCTGCGCTTGGCCGTACGAACACTTCAGCCCGTGCACGCGYAAGAGTGGCACGCCCCGGCCACTGGATGATGGCGCGGTGGAACTGGAAGTAGGGACGGCGCTAGTCAATGAACCACCTCTGTTCCCAGGTAAGCAGCAATGCAAACCGGATTGGTTCGAATCTCCTCAGGGGTGCCTTCGGCAATCTTCTTGCCGTGCTGCAGCACCACGATGCGATCGGAAATTCCCATCACCACTTTCATGTCATGCTCAATGAGCACAACGGTGACGCCGCGATCACGAATGCGGCGAATCAGGCGCATCAGGTCGGCACTCTCGGCGGGGTTCATGCCGGCGGCCGGTTCGTCAAGCAAGATCAACTTTGGCTCGGTGGCAAGCGCGCGGGCGATTTCTAGGCGGCGCTGATGGCCATACGGAAGGCTGCTCGCAAGGCTTCCGGCGGCGTCCGCAAGTTCTACAAACTTCAAGAACTCGAATGCACGAACGCGCATGGCGGCTTGCTCCCGCCAGAATCGCGGCGTTCGCAACAGGCATGCCCAGTATCCGCACGTGCAGTGTTGATCCATGCCCACCAGGACATTCTCAACAAGGTTCATTTCGGCAAAGAGTCGAATGTTCTGAAAGGTGCGCGCAATCCCTGCACGCGAAACCAGGTCTGGCGTCCGGCGCTGCGAATGCCAGATGGCTCCGTAGCCAAGCCGAGCAAGGACAAACGCAAGTACCGCGATGCCCCACGTTGACCAGAAACCGGCGGCGCGCATCGTGGTGACCAGCGTTGCCATTGCCTCGCCCCACGGGAAGGGCTGCGCATAGACATACTTCTCGACAATGGCGCCCTGCCACAGATCGGTTGCGTTATATGCGAGTACCGCAACCACGGCGGTGCCCAACCCAACGCCAACGGCGCGGAACGAAGTCCTGCGACTCCACTGCCGACGAATCTCCTTGCCGTCGAAGAGAATCTGGCCTTCGGTCGCCTCGTATATTCCAGTGATGGCGTTAAAGAGCGTGGTCTTGCCCGCACCGTTCGGGCCGATCACTGCAAAGATCTCACCACCGTGCACCGACATGCTGACTCGCTCATTGGCAACCAACCCGCCGAAGCGCATGGTGACGTCGCGCACTTCAAGAATGGTGGTGGTCATGGTCATGGCCGTAGCTCCTTGGCAGCAACCGAGGAAGCGCCACCGCCGGTGACACCGCCCGCCATACCGCCAGTGCCTTCATCACCATCCGGGGCGTCTTCCTTCGCGCCGCGCGCGGGCAAGATGCCCTCCGGACGGAAGATCATCATCAGTACCAATGCCAACCCAAAGACCAAGAACTTCCAGTTGGTGGGGCTGATCAGCACATTCTGTGCCCAGGTCTTCACAAAGAGGAAGGCCCACTGCAATCCATGCGCTTCAGCGAGCGCTGACGGTGGAGCAGCATCCGATCCCCCCATCAGTTCGGTGAGTTTCACCAACACGATGGAATTCATGCCAACCATCACCAGCGCGCCCAGCAGAACTCCACGCACGCTGCCAATGCCGCCAACAATCACAATGCACAGGGCAAGGATGGAAATCTGAAAGTCATAATTGCCCGGCTCGCCGGAACTGGAAAGCCGACTGGCAGTTAACGCACCGGCGAGTGCCGCAAGTGCTGCGCAGGTTGCAAAGGCCAGCATCTTGGCGTGATCGGGGCGAATACCCATGGCTCGGCTCGCCAATTCATCCTCGCGGATGGAGATCCAACCGCGTCCGATGCGGCTGCGCTCCAGACTGCGTGCGCCGATAGCGACTACCAAAGCAAAGACCATAAAGAGCCAATACTGACCACTTCCGCTGAGTTCATGACCGAACAGTGTTGGTGGCGGCAGCGGATTGATGCCCTGAGTTCCCTTGGTAATGGAATCCATGTTCACCAAGACATCTTTCACGATCTCACCGAAGCCCAGCGTCACGATCGCAAGGTAATCACCGCGCACGCGCAACGTTGGCGCACCGAGTGCAAACCCCGCGAGCGCGCCCGCGGCCATGGTCAGGCCAAGCGCGCTCCAGAATCCCAGTTGGAAGGGGTAAATCTCGCAGGTGGAAATGGCAAACACATACGCACCGATAGCGGCGAATGCAGCCACACCCAAGTTCAACAGTCCAGTGAATCCAGTGAGGATATTCAGCCCCAGACCAAGAATTGCATAGACGAAGACATCAGTCATTGGATCGCTGATATGCAGCCCCAGCGGGACAAATTTCTCAATGATCGGAATGCTGGCCACTGCCGCGATCAGCAGCAGATTGATGGTGATTCGCTTGGAAGAAACGGCCATCAGGTTAC
>NSIA01000027.1 GCA_002737585.1 Planctomycetaceae bacterium
CCARGTAGGTGAGCGCCACCATCAATGGGAGCGTCACACACAGCACCAAGAGGTCSGTTCGCGAATAGATGACATCTCCGATTTGCGCAGCGGGAGCCGCAGAAACCAACGCCGGAAATGCTTTCGGTGCCGCGGAACTTGTTCCATCGGCAAACACATCCATGGGCAAACCRCCCCAGAAGAGCCCCAGATTCACCAAGATGAAACTTGCACCGATGGCACTCACCAACAGACTCAATTTGCTGGCTTTGCGAAGCGGTCGATAGGCAAGACGGTTGATCGACCAATTCAGCGAGCCGCAGAATGCAGCAGTGCCAACGAGCACCATCACGAGTCCCATGATGCCGCCCGTACCCGCCCATTGGTCAACACCAAGTGCCCCCACAACAGTGAGCGCAAAGTATGCGCCCAACATGCATAGGTCGCCGTGCGCAAAGTTGATCAACTCAATGATGCCGTACACCATGGTGTAACCAATGGCGATCAGCGCAATGATCATGCCATTGGAAAGACCAGTGACCAGCTGCTGAGTGAATACCTCTTGCGAAGACAGCAGACCATCGCGGGCAAAGCCACCAACAGCGTCGACGCGTGAAAGCGCACACGCTGCCAGAAATTCTGCTGCAGCAACCGTTTGCTGCATCACTTGGCCTTCGCCGCTCCACCCGCTGTGCGGACGAACTTGAATGCGCCGTTTTCAATGGTATTGATCGACATGGTGCGAATGGACGTGTCACCATTCTCATCAAAGCTCCACGTACCAAGTGCGCCATTGAAGTCCTTGGTGGCCGCTACCGCAGCAATGATTGATGCGCGATCCTTGGTCTCAGCGCGGTCGATGGCATCAAGCAAGACACACCCTGCTTCGTAGCCATAGACGGCATACGCCTCAGGAATCTCGCCATATTTCGCCTGGTAGCTCTTCACAAACTTGGCGCCGATACCTGTCAACATTTCCGAAGGCACACCGCCGAAGGTGATGTACACGCCGCCTTGTTCCTTGGTGACGCTGTCCTTGCCAGCGGCCTCAATGAATGCCTTTTCAAAGGTGCCATCTGGTGAAACGAACGGAATCTTGGCTCCGCCTGCACGCAAGTCCTTGAGCACCTGCGAGGCATTGGTCTGTGTGGTGCCGCCAAAGAACACGACGTCCGGAGCAGCGGCGCGAATCTTGGTAACCAGCGATCGATAGTTGGAAGCCTTAGCGTCGATACCTTCGAAGCCGACCACCTCAACCCCAGTGGCTTCGGCGGTCTTCTTAAAGACATCCGCAATGCCCTTTCCGTACAGCTCGCGATCGTGAAGGATGAATACCTTCTTCGCCTTCAGGTCGTTGCGGCAGAATTCACACGCGACAGCGCCCTGAATGTCATCGGCTGGAACAACGCGGAAGTAACTGACCTTGCCCGATGGGCGATAGACAGCCGGCTCATTTGGTTCGCCAAGGCCGGGCTTGGTCAGACCGGCGGCGGTGTTGCCCGGACTCACCATCACTAGTCCGGCTTTATTAAGAAGCGGCATAGAGATCTTGGCCGCACCTGAGTTGTAGGTACCGATATATCCAACTACCGACGGGTCAGCGATCGCTCGCTTGGCGTTGGCGGACTCAAGTTGACCATCCCAGTTTCCCTTTTGCGGACTGGCGTCATCCATCGCCTCAAACTCAATCTTGAATCCGTCAACCATCGCGCCCCGCTCTTCAATGGCCATCTTGATGCCATTCACAATGCTGGTGGTCTGCGCGTTGGCACTACCAGTCTGCGGAAGACTGCTGACAATCTTTAACTTCTTGTTTGGCGAATCCTGAACAGCAAGGACGGGGGCGGCGGCGAGGAGAAATGCTGCGCCAGTAAGCGCGGCAACGATGGAAGCGGTCCGGCGGATCATGACGCGGAATGATAGCGAGACAATTCTGTCTGCTCGGGCGCGCGATCCGTCCAACCCGACCGCCGCAAAGTCGGTATCTTCAGTTTGTCCCCGCAATTCATCCATTCACTCAACTGAGAACATCACTATGAAGACAACTGCACTCTGCCTCCCCGCCATGATCCTCGCCGGCATTTCGCTCAGCGCACTCCCGATGGGATGCGACTCGGCTTCCAAGCTCCCACCTGCCGAGCAAGCCGCCATCCTCAAGGATGACGCGCAGGGCACGGTCGAGCGTTGCAAAACGAAGTTCCCTGCAACGGCCAAGGAATTCACCAATGCGTACGGCTATGCGGTCTACCCAGAAATCGGCAAGGGCGGCTTGATCGTCGGCGGCTTCAGGGGCACGGGTCTGGTGTACGAGGGCGGCAAGCTGGTCGCGAACAGTGTGGTCGGCGGAGGAACCATCGGCGCGCAGATCGGTGGACAGTCATATGCGCAAGTCATCTTCTTCAAGGACAAGATGTCCTTCGACCGCTTCAAGCGTGGCGAGACCGCGTTCCAAGCAGGCGCTTCCGCTGTTGCAGCGAACGCCGGTGCAAGCACCGCGATCGACTACAAGAATGGTGTCGCAGTGGTTGCCTTCGGCGCAGAAGGCCTGATGGTTGAAGGCGTGATCGGCGGACAGACCTTCACGTTCGAACCGATCAAGTGATGGACAGCGGGCGCGCTGCGGCGCGGCCCGGTTCACGATCAATGAAACCAAGCACGACCTCGGCCGCCTCGCGGCCGGGGTCGTGTCCTTCAAAGCTCCGCGTGACTGCATCAAGGTCACGCGAAATACGCGCACGGAGTAGCGCATCATCAAGAAGCGGTTCAAGCGCGCGTGCCAACGGCCCCGCCCCACCCGCATGCGGAATGAACTCCGGCACAATCTCGCGACGCGCGATAATGTTCGGTAGCAACCGATGCGGCGTCAGCAGTACCACCGCACTGCCTGCGGCTTTCACAAAGCCCGTTCGATACAGCGCCACCATTGGCTTACGTTGATGTGCCAGGTCAAGGCTCACCGTGCCACTGACATTCAACGCGCAATCGCACCACGCGATCGCAGCATCCGGATCATTGCTTGCCACGTGCAAATTGCTCGGCCAGGCAGCACCGCGCGCAGCAGCATGCACCAGCGGCACCAGCGCATCATTGGCTGCCATGACCAGGCCAACCAGTCCAGGTCGCGCGTGCGTGACCGCACGGAACACCTCCAACATGAGCGGCATGTTGGCACGCACTTCACTGCTACGGCTTCCGGGCAACAGTAACAATTTCGGCGCACCCGCGGGAAGTTCATTGGCACGCAACAGTGCATCTGAACTCACCGGCTCGCCCAGCACTGGATGCCCAATGAAGTGTGCACGTACGCCGCGCGATCGAAACCACTCTTCTTCAAACGGCAGCAAACAAAGAATTGCATCACTAGTACGCCGCCACTTCCGAATCCGCCACGGCGCCCACGCCCACAGTTGCGGCGCAACCAAATTCACCACGCGCGAACCACCCGCAGAACCGCGGCCGTGCTGCTTCATCCACGAGGCAATGTGCCAATTCGCAGCAGGGCTATCGACTGGCACATGCACATCCACTGGATTGACGGCTGCCCACGCACGAATATTCGCAACGATGCGCCGAACCTCAGAAATCTTCTTCAATCCCACCAGCGTCATGGCACCATCACGCGCGGTCTCGCCAGCCATCTCACACCCAGCAGCACGCATCTTGGGGCCGCCCCAACCCACCACGCGAACATCCGGGGCCAGCGCGCGCAATGCTCGCACCAAAGGCGCAGCATGGGCATCCCCTGAGGGCTCGAACGCAGTAACTAGAACGGTTGGCACGTGCGCAGCATAGGAAATGCACTCAGCCTTGATGCGGGGCGGGAAGGGACGATGCCCACCAGTACATCCTGGGGAAGGTGGCACAATGTTTCTGGTTGCGTTGTTGCGTCACGTCTGCGTACTGGCCCGCATTCGCCTTACGAGGACGGCCGCTGAGCGCGGCCCTGTCCTCTCCGGCGAGCGCGGCCAGATGAGCGGGTTCCAGACTGTGCATGCACGCGTCCTGCGTGTGCGAGCCCCCACAGTGAGCACGGGATCCTCGGTAAGCGGCGTGTGAAACTGAGAAGTCCGGCAGTTGGACGTACGCCCCGTGGGTGCCAACCGGACGAACAGTTTCGCCCGAGGCTAAGCGGAACCTTGTGGAGCGCAGCCGTCCGCGTCCGAGGGTCCCGCGCGCAACGGAGGGGGCGGAGGACGTCTCAACTCACTTCAACCGCACCCCGAAAATGGGGACAGGGGTGAACGGCACCTATTTATGAACGCGCCCCGCGAGGGTTCTCGCGGGGCGCGTTGCTTCGGGAAGGTGGACCCTCCAAAGCGTGGACATGTGCAACGGGCTGAGCAGTCGCCCGAATAGTGGGTCAGAATTCCTTCATACGGTGCTGCATCTGCGCCTTCAAACGCGCCAGGATGCTGGAGTGCATTTGACTGACACGACTCTCGGAAAGGTCAAGCGTGAGACCGATTTCCTTCATGGTCATCTCTTCGTAGTAATAGAGAATCACAATCAGGCGCTCGGCAC
>NSIA01000028.1 GCA_002737585.1 Planctomycetaceae bacterium
GTCGCGGCTYGAATCGCTCTCAAAGGCCTTGCGGTCMAGACTCACCACGCCAACTGGTCGCGAGTCCTTCTGCAATTTGTCGTACTCAGCACTGGAGACGTTCATCAGGCTTGCAACTTCGTCGTCAGTGGGCTTGCGGCCGTTTGACAACTCAAATTCCTTGCGAACCTTCTCCACCTTGGACGTGCGGCTGCGCACCAAGCGCGGAACCCAGTCCATGGCGCGCAACTCGTCAAAGATGGCGCCTCGGATGCGCGGCGCGCAATAGGTCTCAAACTTCACACCACGCAGTGGATCAAACGCGTCAATGGCGTCCATGAGGCCAAACAAACCGGCGCTCATGAGGTCATTCACGTCCACCTCGTTTGGCAAACGCGTGTGCATGCGCTCAGCCGCATAACGAACCACGTCGTAGTAGCGCTCGATCAACTTGTTGCGCAGGTCCTGCAAACGAGCCTCATCCTGGCGCTCACGGGCATTCCCGTAGGCAATCCAGACTGGATCGAGCAGTGCCGACGTTGATGGCGGCGCGATCGGCGGATTTGCCGATGCCAATGTGCGAACCGGCGCCGTCACTTCAATGACGCGCGACGGAGTAGCACGCCCGCCAGCGACGCGTGGAGCTGTCCGCGTAGCAATAGTGGTCTTGGCGGCCGATGTTGACGCACGGGGCGTCAATACGCCCCGCTTCTTTGTAGTGGCGGTGGCCACTGCTGATGCTGCTGGAGCTGCCTTGACGGCAGTACCACCAGTTGCGGGACCGGACTTGCGCGGTGTCGAGGTTGCTGCGCTGCGCGCAGGCGACTTCGCCACTGCGGTAGCCGAAGCCCCGCGTAAGGGTGCTTTGGGGGACGAACGCTTGCTCGTTGCGGACTGCGTCGTAATTGACGACGTCCGCGCGTGGCTCTTCGACATCGGTCGCTCCTTGACCTTCGAGAAGAGAGTGCAGGGGAATGCACACTGCCTGATTCACGGCGGATCCCCGCCATGAGCCAGCGATGAAGGAGAGACGCCCACCACTAAAGGTGAACCTCCCTCCGTTGGGCCCCGCAACATCCATGTCGCGGGGTGCTAGAGCGTCATCGATCCTTGACGATCGTTCCAGCGCGTCCAATATAACAAGCAGCAGGGAGTCTCTGCAAGCCATTTTGTCGCGATATTGCAAATTTTTTATCGCACACTGACGCCGCCGATTCCGGCCACCCCGGCCGCAATCATGGCTGCGGTATTGCCCCATCGGACACCCATCCGCGCTGCAAAGTTGGCGAAGAAGCGTCCAGATTCTTCGCCGTTCTGAACTCCATCGTCAAGACCAGCGAGACGAGATTCGATGCCGCGCATGGCGCGTGCCGCTGATGATTCCGGAGCTGCGGTCAAGAGTGGCGTCCGTGCTCGGACGGCTGCTGAAACGGCGCGGTCCATCGGCACACTGCCCATGTCCACGAACGTGATACCCAAGTGTGCTTGCGCAGTGCGCGTCAAACGCCCCGCTGCTGCACTGCCATCCGCAGCGTCGATCGCCATGGTGGTTGCACAACACCATCCGTCACGCCGGCCGTGACGAACGCATGCCTTTGCAAATCCATACGCGTCAGCAAGTGATGTTGGTTCAGGCGTTGTCACAATGAGCAATCGATCTGCTGCAGCAGCAATGTCAAGCGTGCCTGCGCCGATACCTGCTCCAAGATCAACCACCATGAGTTCAACATGCGCAGCAACGCGTGCGAGTCCTTCAATGAGTCGCGCACGTTGCGGTCGTTCAAGATCTGCCATCCGCGCCACACCGGATGCTCCAGCAAGTAACCATAAGCGCGGCGCAAGAGTGGTGAAGCACTCCGACAATTGCGCACGACCACTCAGCCAATCAGCAGCAGTGCGCGCAGGACGAACGCCGCACAAGACATCCAGATTTGCAAGACCAAGATCCGCATCAACCAATGCCGTCTTCACGCCCCGCTCTGCAGCTGCCATAGCAATTCCAAGTGCCAGCGTGCTCTTGCCAACTCCGCCCTTTCCGCTTGCAACTGCAATGGTTCGTGCTAAACGCACCGGTGTTTGCACCGAAGCACCTTGCACCGCCGGCTGCTGTTGCGTTGCCGGAGCACCGCTCGCTGCCGCGGCTGCAACACGCGCGCGAAGATTCGCGGCCTGCGTGTCCATCAGATTGCTGCCTCCGCCACGATTGATTCTCCTAAGAGCCGCCGAGCAAATGCGTGCGCGTCGGCATGCTCAATGTCATCGGGAACTTCCTGCCCCGTGGTGAACCAACTTGTCGGCGTGCCGCCGCGACGGACCGCACCGATGAGCGCGCCAAGGCCTTCACTCTCATCCAACTTTGACAGCACCACATGGGTGGCGCCGATCGGCGCAAACGCATCGGACGATTCCTCAAGGGTGCGTGCGGATGAAGACCCCGGCAACACCAGATACGTTTCATCTGGCCGCACCGCCGTGAGTAGGTGCGCAATCTCACCGATACGCCCAACATCGCGATGCCCGCGTCCTGGAGTGTCGACCAGCACCACATCACATCCAGCAAGCGCGGCGAGCGCCTCGCGTGCTGATGACGATCCGTTGGCCGCGCGCACTTCAGCACCGATAATTGATCCGTAGGTGCGCAGTTGTTCGACAGCACCCACTCGGAACGAATCGGCTGCGAGTAATCCGACCCGCAGACCGCGCGTTACACGCCATTCTGCGGCAAGTTTGGCAAGCGTGGTGGTCTTGCCAACGCCGGTTGGACCAGCGATCGCAATGATCCGCGGACGCCCGGCAACATCCGCACGACGTGGCGCATGCGTGACAGCTACCGGAAGCAGTCCGGCGACCGCATTGACTGCTGCCGCTTGAGCCATCAATTCGATTTCGTCCGCGGCTGCTGACTGCAGTTCCGCGCCCACTTGTCCAAGGACGTGATCCACCAGTTCGCCCGGCAGCGCTTGTGCGCGCAGGCGTGCACCAAGACGCGCCATCACCGCGGCACAGGCCGGTCCGGTGGTCATGGCGGCGATCGATGCGTTGGCCTCATCTGCAGCCATGCGCCCCACCATCACTGCGCGCGCTAAGGCCTCACGCGCCGCTCGACGCGCCTGCGCAGTCCGCGATGCTGCTTCGATGATCACTTCAAATGAAAGCGTGCGGCTGAATGCGCCGGTACGCCGTGCGCCCGCGTGCACGATCCGCACGCCCATTCCGTGCTGGCGGCGCGCCGCGGTGATTGCTTCCGTCATGCTGTCAGCGATGTATCGAACGCGCGTCATGCTGCCACCTCCGTGCCTTCTTCTGTGAGCACTGCTTCGCCGATCCGATCAACCTCAATGCCTCGCACCAATTCGTCGTAGGCAAGGACCGCACACCCAGGAATGTGCGGCGTGAGCAATCGCGCCAGCGCCGCGCGTGAAGTGCGCGTGGAAATCACCACCACCGGAAGTGCCGATTCTGCCAACGGCCGMGCCGCGGCCGCTACGGCTCGAACGACCGCCGCCGCGTCTGCAGGCGTGAGGAGCGTTGCKGGCTCRCCATCAATTAGGGTGACTGCTGATGCAACGAGTGCATCAAGTGACTGCGAAGCCACCACAACGGTGAGTACCGGGCGTCCTTCATCATCGGGACGTGCGTACTGCTGACAAATCGTTCGGCGCAATGCCAATCGCGCTGCTTCCGCAAGCGAGTGCGGTTCACGCGATCGTTGCGCTGCGTCGGCGATGGATTCAAGCACTGCTTCAAGATCGCGGACAGGCACCCGCTCACGCAGAAGTAACTGCATAACTCGCTGCAATTCACCGGGGCGAATGCATGCTGGCACGGCTTCCGCGACCAAACGCGGGGCGCGCTGCGCAAGTTCCGTGAGTAGATCAGCAACGTGTTCGCGCGTCAGCAACTCATCAGCATGCCGACGAACCACGGTGGCAAAGTGCGCACCCAATACCGACTCTGGACTCGCAACCGCGCAGCCCTGCGCCTCCGCTTGCGGACGAAGCGAGGGAGCAATCCACAGTGCATCCAGACCGAATGCCGGTTCGCGGGTGCGAATCCCTGGAAGCCGCGGCAGGCGACCGTCGCCTGGCATGGCGAGCAGTTCGCCCAGGCGCAGCTCCCCTTCACCCACCGTGGCGCCGCGCACGCGAATGCGGTAACCACCTGAAGCAAGCGATCGATCATCACGCACTCGAACCGCTGGCACAACAATGCCCAGGTCCTGAGCAACTTGGCGGCGCACTGCCTCGATGCGTTTCAGAATCGGAGACGCATCGCCAGCGCGGGCAAGCTGCACGAGCGATGCGCCAATTTCAACCTCCAGTGGCTCAACCGCTAAGAGTGCACCGATTTCCGCGGTGCGCCGCGCAACAGCCGGATCAATCGCGGCCGCTGAATTGGTACGTCGCGCCAGTTCGCCACGACCGCCCGTCTGCTCGATCCGAGGTGCAGACTGTTCGCCGCGAGCCGCCGTCTTCTGCACGCGCGTTGCAATCAGTGCTCCAAGCCCAATCACTCCGGCACCAAGAAGCAGCGGCATGGTTGGCAGCGGCGTGAATGAAAGAATTGCCATGAATCCAGCCAGCATCCACAGCGATCTTGGATTGCCGACCAGTTGCTTGGGCATCTCTTCGCCGAGTGTTCGGCCGCGCCCGGCCCGTGCAACCACCAAGCCAGCGGCAATGGCGATGACGAACGCGGGGATCTGCGCGGCCAGACCGTCACCAATGGTCAGCACAGTGAAGGCATGACCGGTCTCAGACAGCGTCCATCCCTTCTGCAGCACGCCGGTTGCTATGCCTCCAACGATGTTGACGGCAGTGATGACCACTCCGGCAATTGCATCACCGCGCACGAATCGACTTGCGCCATCCATGGCGCCGAAGAAATCTGCTTCGCGCGCAAGATCATCGCGACGTTCGCGCGCCTCGGCGCCGTCAATKGCACCGGCTGCTAAATCAGCATCGATAGCCATCTGCCGACCAGGCAATGCATCAAGCGCAAACCGCGCGGCAACTTCTGCCATACGGGAGGCGCCCTTGGTGATGACCACAAACTGCACAATCACCAGGATCAGGAACACCACCGCACCGACGGCAATATTGTTCCCCGCTACCAACTTGCCGAATGACTCAATGAACTGTCCGGCGACGCCTTGCGCCTCCACCGGCGTGACTGCATCGGCACCCAAGATCAACCGCGTTGATGCCACATTGATGACCAGTCGAAACAGCGTGGTTCCTAAGAGSAGCGCTGGAAATACGCTGAAATCAAGCGGGCTACGCAGCGTCGCCGCTCGCACCAACACCAAAGCGGCCAATGCGAAATTCAGTACCACCAACACATCCATCACCAACGGCGAGAGCGGCGCTACCAGCACCACCACCATGCCAAGCAGTGCCGCTGGCAACGCCAACGAACGATGCTCTGAGAGGAACGCAAGAATTCGATCAAGCAGCCTGTTCACGCAAGTCCTTTCCACGAGCAGCGCCCGCAGCAGTTACCGATTTCATGCCCCGCCCCTGCGCCCGCATTATGTTGCGCGCCTGTGAAGTGCGCCGCGACTTTGTATTTGGATCGCCTTCCGTACGGCGTCGTTCCTCGCGCGCTTCAGCATCATCCATGTGTGTGGATCGCTCCCACTTCCATCGTGCGATCGCTACATCCGCGGCTGCGCACACCACACCTGCTGCCAGCGCGGCAAGTACCGCGTCGAGCACAATGCGTCCTGCAGAAGCCACTGCCGCTGCAATCGGTAGGGCCGGCAACGCAGCAACATTCGACCAGTGCGCAAACACCGCCCATGCCGCTGCACCAATCAACACCAGCGCCCATGACAATCGCGCTACCGCACCGCCTGCTGCCTTTCCTGAGGGCAGGCGCATGGAGATTGAAGCACCAAGCGATGAACGCACGCGAAATCCTGTCTGAAGGAGCGCACCCACAACTGCACCCGCAAGCCCGCATGCAAGCGCCGGCCACGCAATGGCCGCCACCGAAGCGGCAGTGCTTTGAATGGCCGCAGCGCCATCAGCCGGGGCAATGTTGGCAGCCAACCGGAGTCCGCCGCGCACCGTTTCCAGCAGCTGCTGTGGAACATTCGAAGCCCATGCACCGAGCGCGCCACCGATGAGCGCACCGACGGCAATCGGCGATCGACGTACCGGCACTCCGTGCTCTGATCGAATGCGCTCCAAGCGCATCTCACCTGATTGGTTCGTTCGTTCTTCGCCACTCATGCTGCACCTCCCGTCACTGCAGAGTGCATGGAGTCAAGCATGCCCGCCACCGCGCCATGCATCGCCGACTGCATGGCAACTGCGCCGGCAAGCAGCGCCAGCATGGCAACAGCAAATCGAACTGGAAATCCAAAGGCGAGCGGCGCAATTCCCGGAACGCTGCGCGCCACAAATCCAGAGACAATCGCTTCGGCCACCAGCACCGCAGTGACCGGAAGCGCCACGCGGAATGCCAACTCGCTAGCAGCAACTGCCGCGCCCATCACCGTTCCAACAATGCCCGCGTTTGGGCTCCACGCGCCAAGTGCAACGTAGTCAAAGCTCCGAAGCGTGGAGAGTGCCAATGCATCAAGACCACCCGCCCACACAAAGCACGCGGCGCCGAGCACCGCAAAGAGTTGCTCGAACGCGTCGCCGCCATCTTCTTCGCCGCTGCCACCGTCATACAGTTGCCCGAAGCCCAGCCCCGCTTGCATGCCTGCAAGCGATCCCGCCGTTCGAAACGCCGCTACTGGCAGCATGGCAATCACGCCGATCACTGCGCCCAACGCAAACTCCAGCGCGGCGGCGGGCAGCAAGCGCCACGGCTCGGCGATCGCGGCTGCGGGAAGTCCAGACGCGCCGATCGCAGGCAGCGCGGCGACGGCGATCACCGCTGCAATCGCCAAGCGAATGCGCACCGGTACGGCCGCAGCTGCAACAACCGGTGCAAACGTAGCAACGCCCATCACCCGGCACGTCGCCAGCGCAAGTGGCGCCAACGTTGCAAGCGTGGTGGTGCCGTCCATTAGTAGACGCCTCCGGAAAACATCGTTTGCGCAAAGGTCACCAGCTTGGAAACCATCCATCCAGCCAGCACCACCAGCGTCAATCCACAGGCAAGCAGCTTGGGAACCGCTGACACGGCTTGATCCTGCACCTGCGTGGCTGCCTGCAGTAGCGCGGTGATTAATCCAACCACCAACGCAACCAGCAGAATGGGCGTGGCGACCACCAAGGCGGTGACCAGCGCTGACTGCACAAGATCGATGGGTGCAGATTCCATGGTTAGGTCACCGCCGCCACGCCCGCCAAGATCGACCCTGCCACCAGGGTCCATCCATCGGCCAGCACAAAGAGGAGCAACTTGAGTGGCATCGAAACCATCGATGGTGGAACCATGAACATTCCCAGGCTCACCAAGATTCCGGCGACCACCAGATCAACCACTACAAACGGAAGGAAGATTCGAAAGCCAATCAGGAACGCCGTCTTCAATTCGCTCAAGACAAATGCAGGAACGAGCGTTGCCATATCAACATCGGCGCGCGTGAGTTTGGATGTGTCGCTGACATCAATGCCGCGGTGCTCAAGCAACATGTATACGGTCTGCCAATTGCCACACGCGTCGATCTGCGCGAACATAAAGTCGCGCAGCGGTTGACGTGCAGCGCCCCATGCCTCTTCTGGATTAGTGGTGGTTCCATCCATGTATGGCTTCACACCGGCGTCCCACGCGCGCGTAAAGGTGGGAGCCATGGCGGCCATGGTGAGTAGCAACGAAAGCCCAACGATCACCTGCGTTGGCGGCATGGCCTGCGCGCCGACCGCCTGACGCAACAACCCAAGAACCACCACTACCCGCGTAAAGCACGTGCAAAGCATCAGAATCGCCGGTGCAAGGGAGAGCACCGTGAGGAGCACCAAGAGATCCACCGCGCCTTTAAATCCAACGCCCGCTGGCAGCGCGTTTGCAGCGCCAGCAACGATCGAAATGGGATCAATGCCGGAGTCTGGACCCATCATGAACCGGTTTCCTTCCCGCGTCGAAGGTCAACCGTGCGAGCAGCGGACGCAGAATCGGTATCAAGCGCTGCGCCGCGAAACTGAGCAGCCACGGACGCCGATGACGTTCCGCGATTCCCGTCACCACCGCGAGCCTCCGCCATGGCTGCCGCCACTTGCGCCGGATCAGTCAATTCACTTAGCGTGCGCAGACCGTCGCGAGCCTGCTGGACACAGAGAAGCCGCGGACCAAATCGCACCAACAAGATGTTCTGACCGCGACCCACTGAGTGACGCGCGACAATCTCAAACGCACCACCCTGCATGCGCGTGGCAATTCCGCTGCGCCGCAGCCACCACTTCGCTGCGAATGCCAGCCCAACCACCACGGTGAGTGCACCAAGCATTCGAACTGCTTCGGAAACGCCACTTGATGTTGCCGACTGCGCCGACTGCTGAACTGCACCGAGCGACTGTTGTTCGGCTGCTGACTGCATGACTGGTGCAGCCATGGCAACATGCGCGCACCACGCGGTGAGCAGTGTGGCGATGACAGCGATGACTCGTGCACGCACCGCGCGGCGGCGCGCGAAGGTTCGCGCAAGCAGATGTCGTTCGAAAGGTATGACTGCGGCCATCCGTGGCTCCAGACCCTTTCATCGGCCGGAAATCGGCAATTACTGCAGATTGCGCGCAGAAATTGCGGGTTAGGCGCCCGCGGGCGAATGGCGCGGGCCAGTCATCTGGACGATCCGAAGCGCCCCCGGATGCAGCGCCACCTCCATGTGCTGCACCGGACCACCGGAAACTGGGTCACCGTCCGCCTGAATCACGGTGGGACGTTCAAACTGCACCCGCCATGTCGGCCCGCGCGCCGTCAAAGCACCCGCGATCGCCCCTCGGGACAGGGCCAGCCGGAGCGCCCACCGCACCATGCTCCAACCCCCTTGAGCAGGCAGTACCACCGTGTCCAGGAGTCCGTCCGACGGATCGGCCGCCCGTGCCGGATTGAACCGAAGCGCGTATTGCCGTGAATTGGCCATGATGAGCTGTCCCGCGGCTTCGATGCGGTCGGCAGGCTGGACCGCGCCAGCTGTGGCTGGTTCGCCCGATTCGCGCGGTTGGCCGACTGCGTCATGCTCGCCTGGCACAACCAAACCCCCGCTCTCCGCCACAAACCCGGGCGCCTGCCAGTGGCGCAGCAACTTGAGAATTTGCCGCACATAGGACAGATACGTCACCGGCCCCCGGCGCGCGGCCGCGAGTGCGGCAACAACATCGGCGTCAAAGCCGGCGGAAACCATGACGAGAAATGCATGATCGGGCAGCCCGGCGCGGCGGATGACGCCAAGGTCAACCGTTCGCGACTGCCGAGCCAAGATGCGGTCAGCAAGGACTGCCGGCGAACAGCGAAATCCAAACTCCCGGGCCGCCAGGTTTTCCGTGCCCGTTGGCGCAATGGCAAGCGGGACTGACCCGCCAGCCACTTTGGCAGCCAACGATCGGACCGTTCCATCGCCCCCCACCGCCACCACTGCAAGGGCGCCAACGCACGCGGCTGCAAGGTCGGCGCGGGAGGCATCAAGTGGCAATCGCGTGGGAACAATCCCCCGAGCCGCCAACGCGCTGCAGATCCGTTCGGCCGCAACGAGGGACCGGCCACGGCCGGAGGCTGGGTTGGCTATGACGGCTGCACGCATCGATGGCAAGCGTACGATCCGGGGCATGCGTTTGCTGATGACCTGGGTCGCCCTTGTAACCGCCGCCGCGATTTCCGCGGGAGCGATGGCGCAGCAGGACTTCAAACTGGATGACAACGATCGTTGGAAGGAACTGGACGCGCCCGCACCCGGAACGCCCGCGGCGGTGGTGAACTTGGCAAAGTTGGCACTGGCTAAGGGAGAGCCCAAGCGGGCGCTGGTACTGATGGACGCGTGGCTGGAACGATTCCCCGCTGACTCGCTTCGACCGGAGGCGCTGCTCACCCGCGCTGACGCAAAGATGGCGCTCAAGGAAGAGTACGACGCGCTCTTTGACCTGGAAGACATTGCACGCCGCTACGCATACACCGCGTCATTCATTCCAGCACTCGAACGCGAACTGGATATCGCCAAGATGTACGCGGGGGGACTCAAGCGCAAATTCTGGGGAACATTCCGTTGGGTGAATACCGACGACGACGCACAAGAAATTCTGATTCGAATCCAAGAGCGACTCCCCGGCAGCGCCCTTGCAGAGAAGGCAGGTATGGAGCTTGCAGACTTCTACTACGACCGCCGTGATATGTCTCTCGCTGCTGATGCATACGACCTGTACGTACAGAACTATCCGCGTTCACGCTTGGTGGACAAGGCGCGCCTGCGACTGATTGCCGCGTACTGCTCGACGTACAAGGGACCACAGTTTGATGCCAAGGGCTTGCAGGAAGCCTCTGGAAAATTGCGTGAATTACAGGCGACTGAGCCACAATTGGCAAAGCAGATTGGCGCCGAAGCGATTCTGTTACGCATCTACGAAAGCGAAGCAGAGAAGCGACTCACCACCGCCAACTGGTATTGGCAACTTGGCGATCCGATCAGCGCCGAGCGCGAAATCCGCGCACTCGTCAAGAAGTATCCGCGATCAGTCTCCACTATCCAAGCACTGCGAGCCATCAATGATGTGCTTGAACAATTGCCGGAATCCATTCGCACTTCCGCTCCCAACTACGCGGCGATCCGAGCTGAACTGATCAAAGACTCGCGCGCTGCTGCAACGGTTGGGCCAGGTGCAGAAGACATCATCGAAGAGAAGATCCGGATCGACGAGAAGTTCTCAACGCAATCCGGTACGGTGGAGATGCCGGAGAAGAAACCAGAGACTCCTGCGAAGGACGCACCCGCGCCGCAGGCGGAACCCGGCCCCGCACCAGCGGCTGTACCTGCTCCCGCGCCTGCTCCCGCGCCTGCGCCCGCGCCTGCGCCTGCGCCCGCGCCTGCTCCCGCGCCTGCTCCTGCCCCGCCGGCCCCCGCACCCGCCCCGTCGACCCCATGAAACGCATGCCTCGCGCCCCACTCTTCTGCCTTGCGCTGATCTCCGCGGTGATGCTCGCCAGTTGCGATAGTGCGCCGGTCACCGCCGAACAATCAGATGGCTACTCGATGCGAAGCCGGTTTCCCAAGGAGTACCGCACCATTGCCGTCGCGGTGTTCGGCAATGACACCTTCGACCGACCGATCAACGGCGAGTTGACCGAAGCGCTCATCAAGGAAGTTCAAGCMATCACCCCCTACCACATCGCTTCCGATGCGCGCTCCGACACGCTGTTGCGCGGCACGGTGCGTAAGCGAACCCTGCGCGAACTCTCCAAGAGCCGCAGCACCGGTCTGAGCGAAGAAATGCTCTACGAAGTCACCGTGGACTGGGAGTGGATCGACCAACGCACCGGCAAGGTGATTGTGGCTCGCAACGGCTTCCAAGGAAGCGCCCTGTTTGTACCCAGCCGGCCGTCTTCCGAACCCACCGACATCGGTCGAATTGCCGTCGTTCAGAATCTAGCCACCGATATCGTGGCAAATTTACAAGGAAACTGGTGATTCCCACTTTTCCTGCCGATCGTGCATATCGTTCAACAGATCCCATGACATCCACCGACTCTCGAAACCTCGATACCACCGCCATCTTCTTCGCCGACGAGGACCCCCGCAGCCGCGGTGGGAAGCCCGAAGGCCGCGGTGGTCCACCATCGCCATTGCCCAAGCGCGGCGGTGGCGTACTCACCTGGGTCATGCTTGCTGCACTCCTGGGGCTGGTCTATGTAGTGCTCACGTCAAGCAGCACTCCGGGCATGAAAGTCTCGTGGTCGCAGTTCATCACCTATGCCAAAGAAGGCAAGATCACTGGTCCGGTGGAAGTAACTGAATCACAAGCGATTGGCAAACTGAAACCCGGCAGTGTTCCCGGTGTCACTGAGGACAAGAACCCAACGCCGGTCACCGTACTCCTTGACCCGCGCGCGATGGATACGTATTACGCCGAACTCCGCAAGGAAGGCATTGAATTCAACGTCAATGTTGGCAGTTCCTTCGTCGGGCAACTGTTCCTGACCATCATTGGACCACTGCTCCTCTTTGGAGCGCTGATCTTCTTCTTATCGCGCTCCATGCGCGGTGCTGGTGGCGGACCGGGCGGCATGCTCGGCAGCTTCGGCAAGAGCCGTCACCGTGTGCAGACCAAGGAAAGTGTCAATGTCACTTTCGCAGACGTCGCCGGTATTGACGAAGCGAAGGAAGAAGTTTCCGAGCTGGTGGAGTTCCTCAAGAATCCCAAGCGCTTCCAGAAACTTGGTGGACGCATTCCGCGCGGAGTACTTCTTGAAGGTCCTCCAGGGTGCGGTAAGACTTTGATGGCCCGYGCCATCGCTGGCGAGGCAGACGTGCCGTTCTTCTCGATTTCCGGCTCGGACTTCGTAGAAATGTTCGTCGGGGTTGGCGCAAGCCGGGTTCGTGACCTGTTCAAGCAGGCCAAAGAGAATTCGCCGTGCATCATCTTCTTGGACGAAATCGACGCCGTCGGCCGACGCCGTGGCGGTGGTTTCTCATCGGGTGGTCATGATGAGCGTGAGCAAACACTCAATGCCATCTTGGTAGAGATGGACGGCTTCGAGGCCTCTGACCAGGTCATCGTGGTTGCGGCAACCAATCGTGCTGATGTGCTCGACCCTGCCTTGACCCGCCCTGGTCGATTTGACCGCGTGGTTGGTGTCAGCCCGCCGGATGTGGTGGGACGCCGGCAGATTCTTGGCGTTCATTCCAAGAAGGTAAAGCTTGGGCCAGACGTCAACTTGGACAAGGTCGCGCGCGCAACGCCAAGTTTCAGTGGTGCAGACTTGGCAGCGCTCATCAATGAAGCAGCCATCATCGCCACCATGGCAGACAAAGATACGATCGAGATGGTGGACTTTGAAGAAGCCCGCGACAAGGTGCGTTGGGGTCGAGCAAAGAAGAGCCGCAAGATCGAGGAGCAAGAGCGCATTGCAACCGCCTACCACGAGGCTGGCCATGCGGTAGTGCAAGTGCTCAACGACGACGCAGACCCACTGCACAAAGTGACCATCATTCCGCGCGGCCAGGCCATGGGCACCACCTTCAGCCTTCCCGAAAAGGATCGCTACGGGTACGGTCGCAAGTACTGCGAAGCAACCATGCGCGTTCTGTGCGCGGGACGCATTGCTGAAGCGAAAAAGACCGGCGATATTTCCAGCGGCGCCGGAATGGATATCAAGATGGTGACGCGCCTGGCGCGCGCCATGGTTCTTGAATGGGGTATGAGTGAGCGCCTCGGATTCGTCAGTTACAAGGGCGAAGACAGCCGCGAAGCGTTCGTTGCCGAGAAGGACTATTCACCGGAAACCGCGCATCTCATTGATGAAGAGATTCGACACATGGCAGAACATGCCTTTGCCGATACCGCTCGCCTCATTGACCAGCACTGGGAGCAAGTGGTTGCTGTTGCCGAAGCCCTGCTGAAGTACGAGACGCTGACCAAAGATGATGTCGATCGCGTCATGCGCGGCGAAGCGCCTGCCAAGCCGACGGTGGCAGATCTCTTAGGCGCTGAAATGGCAAGTACTACACCGAAGGCCATACTGCCGGCACCTGCGATCAAGACTGACGATGGACCGACAGGCGCCATGCCACTGCCTGCGTGAGGACGGCAGTGCCAGCACGCTGGCTGAAATCGGTCATCACTGATCCTCGCCGAAGGTTCGCTTGCGGCGCAGAATGTGGTGGTAATGCTGCGCGAAACGATGTGCCTCATCGCGGATGGCTTGGCAGAGGCGCAAGCCGGCATTGTTGCGTGCCAGACGAATCGGCTCACTCTCATGCTGGACGTAGATGAGTTCTTCCTTCTTCGCCAGACTGATCACCATGGGCGGCTGAACACCCAGTGATTCAAACGCTTCCAGCGCGGCGTGCAACTGCCCAAGGCCACCATCGACAAGGATGACATCTGGGAACAATTCCGCGCCCTCGCCCGCTTCGCGATAGCGACGGCTCACTACTTCGCGCATGGAGCGATAGTCGTCGTTCTGCGCACTCTCAATGCGATAGCGGCGGTAAGCATCCTTGAATGGTCGGCCGTCAACAAAGCACACTTTGCTGCCAACGGTTTCGGCGCCACCGAGGTGGGCAATATCGATCGCCTCCATGCATCGAATGGGCCGATCGAGACCAAGCGTGCGCTGCAGGCTGCGCGTACCGACCGTGGGATCACCGGCAAAGATGGTGATCTCTGGTTGCCAGTCATACTCTTCGCCGCTGCGGGTTTCTCGATCGTCCAGTTTAGAGAGTGCATGAATCTGGTCGCGCAACACGGCGGCGTCCTCAAAGCGTTGCTCSGCTGATGCCTTTGCCATCTCGGCTTGCAACTCCCGCGTGAGGGCGCTGCGCTTGGAGCCAAGGAAGCGCAGAAAACGATCAACGTCGCCGCGATAGCGTTCCTTGCCAACAAGATTGGCGCACGGCGCAGTGCACTGACCAATCGAGTGCAAGAGACACGGACGAAAGCGTCGGTTGGCAGGATCATCCGACTTGATATCGAGCTCGCAGGTTCGATACTGAAACACGCGCTGCATGAACGTCACCGCACTGCGGAGTGCATGAACGCTGGTGAACGGACCAAAGATGCGCGCGCCGGCGAATCGCTCGTCGGACGGATTTCGGGTGACGTAGACCCCGGGAAACTCATCGCGCATGGTGACGGCGAGGTATGGAAAGGTCTTGTCGTCGCGCAGCAGTTCATTGAAACGCGGATGAATGTCCTTGACGAGGCGGCTCTCCAAGAGCAGCGCCTCCCACTCTGCTTCGCATTCAAGAATGTCGAAATCAGTGACAACATCCAGCATGGGCTGCTTTCGACCGCCCAGGTCTGCGCTGGGCACGAAGTAACTGGAAACACGGTCCGGTAGGCACAGGGCTTTGCCGATGTACAGGACCTTTCCGGCCGCGTCCTTCATCAGATAGACCCCCGGAACACGCGGAAGCGCGCGCGCCTTGTCAGAAAGACGCCGAATTCGGTCAATCCGAGCCTCCAGGGGCTCGTTTTGGGGCGCCTTCCCCGGGGTGGGGTCGTCTTGAAATTCCGGGATTTCCGGTGGCATTGCTGAAATAGTACGACGTTGCACCCGTTGGGTCTCCGTATACTTTATTTCCTGCGGACTGCTTTCGGTCCGCGCACGATCGGATCAACTAATCAGGAACCACTCCCATGAACGCTAAGAAGTTTGCCCTCGTCACCGCTGGTCTCTGCGCCACCATGTTCTTCGCCGCTTGCGACTCCACCGAGAAGCAGAACACCTCTGCCGGCGCCATGGGTGAGAAGTCATCTTGCTGCACCGACTCCGCCAAGTGCGACACCAAGTGCACCAGCGACGCCAAGACCTGCACCAAGGGCGAAGAGTGCTGCATGAAGAAGGCAACCGCAACGACCCCAACTTCTGCACCAGCAGTTGCTCCGGGCGCAGTCGGCGAGAAGAAGGAAGGTTGCTGCTCAACCACCACCAAGACTTCGGCCAAGGTCGAGGGTTGCTGCTCAACCATGACCAAGACCTCGGCCAAGACCGAGAGCTGCTGCCCAGCCATGACCGAAGGCGCAAAGTGCCCGGTCACTGGCACCACGAACGGCTAACTCATTTCGGGGTCAGTTGCACCCGATTGATTGACGTTTCATTGCTCGAATGTTCCGCACGCCCGCCTCAACCGCGGGCGTGCGTGTTTTTGCGGCGTATCCACTTGTGGCAGCGCAACACCAAGGAGGGCTACGCACATCCATCGGCGGCGCTGCGCTACCAGTTCGGGGTACCCTCTCTTGAGATGAGCACCACCCTCCTGCGCGCTGGTCGAGTGATTTGCCCGGACTCTGGAATTGACGGCACCGGCGACGTGCTGTTGGTCGGCGGTCGGATCGCCGCTGTAAGCATGAAGGCTGGAGAATTGTCCGCTGCCGGAGCGGAGGTGGTCGACTGCCATGGCCTCATGGTGTGCCCCGGGCTCATCGATCCGCACGTGCATTTACGTGAGCCGGGCGGAGAGCACAAGGAAACCATCGCCACTGGTACAGCCGCAGCAATTGCCGGCGGGTTCACCAGTGTCTGCTGCATGCCGAATACCACGCCGTGCCTTGATTCCGGGCCGCTTGTGGAGTTCGTACGCCTGCGCGCACGCGAGGCAAACATGGCGCGTGTCTTTGTTGCGGGAGCTGCCACGGTTGGGCGCGCGGGCGAACAACTGGCACCCATGGCTGCCATGAAACAAGCCGGCGCCGTGGCGTTCACTGATGATGGCGACGGCATCGCCAACGCCCAGATGATGTTGCGCGTACTGCAGATGGCCAAGGTGGTTGGTTGCGCGTTCATGCAACACTGCCAAGAGCCAAGCCTCACGCACGGTGCCGCCATGAACGCGGGTCCCCTGCAAGTGAAGCTTGGACTTGGTGCGTGGCCGGCGATTGCTGAAGAGTTGATGCTGGAACGCGATGTCATGCTCAACCGGGCTGTTGGAGCCAAGTACCACGCGCAACATGTATCGGCCGCCGGGAGTACCGAGATTCTCCGCCGTGCGCGCGCCGCGGGACAACCCGTGAGTGGCGAGGCAAGTCCGCACCACCTGCTGCTCACCGACGCCGCGTGCGATGACTACAACACCCAAGCCAAGATGAATCCGCCGCTACGCACCGCTGCGGATGTCCAAGCACTGCGCGCTGCCGTAGCCGACGGAACGATTGACGTGCTTGCCACGGACCATGCACCGCACACTGAAGCCGAAAAGGCCCGCGACTTTGCGCAGGCCTCATTCGGCATCATCGGCCTCGAACACGCACTGCCCCTCTATGTGGAGGCACTGGTAGCCAGCGGCGCCATCGGCTGGCCGCGCCTCATTGCGCTGATGACCATTCAACCCAGCAAGTTGCTTGGGCTTGATGCCTCCGGCCTGGGCACGTTGCGCATCGGCGCACCGGCGGACGTGACGGTGATCGACCCGACGGCGCGCTGGACCGTGGACCTTGCGGCAAGTGTTTCCAGGAGTCGCAACAGCCCGTTCCACGGGCGCAACCTCACCGGTCGGGCTGTCCATGTCTTTGTCGATGGTGTGTCCCGACAGGCATCGTTGGCTACCATTTCGCCCCCGTGACCATGCAACGAGAACAAGTCGCTACCGCAGTACGCGAAATCCTTCAGGTGGACCTGAAGTTCGCCGGGATGGATCTTCCCGACGAACTGCCACTCATCGGTGGCGGACTTGCATTGGATTCACTTGATCTACTGATGTTGGTGACTGGCATTGAGAAGCGCTTCGGGCACAAGATCGCCCCAAAGAAGCTGGGGAAAGACACCATGTCAAGCGTTGGAGTGTTCATCGACTTTGCGCACGCTGAATTGTTGGCGGCTGGCAAGTGAACCACGTTTCGCCCGAACAGCTCCTGCCGCATCGAGCTCCGTTCTTGTTCATTGACAACATTTGCCAACTCGGCGACGGCGCGGTGCGGGCAACATGGACCATCCGTGGCGATGAGGACTTTCTGCGCGGGCACTTTCCCGATGATGCAATCATTCCAGGAGTATTGATCGGCGAAGCGTTGGCTCAAGCGGCTGGCATTGCCCTGACTTCGCTGCCCGGCGAAGGTATCGGGGTGCGTCGGCCGGGCTTCTTGGCGCATATCAATCTCCGATTCCATGCCCCGGCGCGACCGCCCTGCCAGATTGAACTGAGCGCGAAAGTGTCGGGCGGCATGGGCTCGCTGCACCAATTTGATGTGACTGCGCACAGTCAATCGGAGCGACTGGCATCTGGAATACTGGTCTTGGCGGTGCCGCCGACTACGCCTGCGCAGACCTGAAATCGGTGGAGTCTTACAGCCGCGAAACGCCGCGGTAGTAACTCATGACACCAAGTTCGGTGGCATGGCGAACACCTAAAAATCCCGCCGATTCCAACGCGGAAATGATCACTGCGGGTCGGACGGCGTCCTCAATGGTGTCCGCCCAATAGCGCATCATGGGAAATGTAGATATGCGCCCGCTGGCCAACACCCCGACCGTCGGCGCCACATGCCGCATCGTGAAGCGAAAGAGTGGCGCAGTGATCGCGCCCCGTGCGGAAGTAACTTCAAGCAGCACGATCCGACCGCCCGGGCGCAACACCCGCAGCACCTCGGAAAATACGGTGTGCATGTCCTCAATGTGCCGCAACATGTAGCCCATGGATACGCAGTCAAAGGATGCACTTGGAAACGGCAACTGCTCCGCGCAGCCAAGGACCGTTTCCCGAACACCCCGAGCACGAGCCACTGACAGCATCCCAGCACTCGGGTCAAGCGCCACTACCCGACCGGCTGCACCGACGATTTCTTGAGCAAGCAACGCGCACACTCCGGTTCCGCTGCCAACATCCAGGAGCGACATTCCCGGGCGCAAACCCGCCGCTTGCAACATGCGTCGCCGATACGGCCGCCCCAGTCCGCCCATCAGGGCGCCGCTGGATCGGTCGTAGCCAGCGGCGCTGTTGTTAAACAGTGCTTGCGTCCATTGTTCGCGGGATGCGCGGTCGCGCAACTGTGCCGGACGCGCCACCACCGGAGGCACTGCTGGTGCCGCACGTAACACTTTGCCGCTTGCACTGCGTGGGAACTGAGCCACAAATGCAATGGTGCGCGGAACCGCGTGCGCCGGGACGCGTTCGGCAATGAACGCGCGCAACTCGGTCGGATCCACCGAACGCGTCGGTGTGACTAACTCCACGCGCGCAGCTACGCGGGTGAGACCATGAGCCACTAGCACTGGCTCAACCAGCGCAACAGCAACATCAGGGTGCTCTTCAATGGCAGCTTCCACGTCGTACGGGTTCACTTTGAGTCCGCCCACATCAAACACCAGCTTGACTCGACCGGTGATGTGCAAGAAACCATCAGCGGATCGAACGCCAATATCGCCGGTTCGAAAGTATCCGTCCTGCAAATCCTCTTGTCCGTGCGAATGGCCGACGATGCAATCGAACGCTGCGCCGGAGCGAACCGCCAGTTCACCGACGATGCCGTCTGCCACGTCAATCATGCGCTCGCGGCACAATGGGTCAACAATGCGAATTGCAACGCCCGGGATCGGTACGCCACCCGCACCACGATCGAGCCAGATAGTGCCCACTTCGCTGGCGCCATAGAGATCGATAAGTGGCACGCCCAAGGCCGCCTGGAACCGTCTACGCACTGACCCACGCAGCGGAGATCCTGCCACGATGGCGCATCGGAGCGCATGCGCAGGAATAGCACCCTCGGCAATGGCTGCCGCCGCCGCTGGTACCAACGGGAGTACTGTTACTCCAGTGGAAATGAACTGCTGTGCGGCTTCAATAGTGAATGACCCGTGCTGTCGAACGGATGCACCACTCAATAGCGGTGCTAGAAATGCGTGTTCGCATCCGTACGCGTGATGCATTGGGAGAAATGATCCCACTGTGTCAGCGTGTTGATACAACTGCGCGTCAACCAGTCCAGCAGCAACGCAAGCAATCGCGCCGGGCGATCGGCGAACGAATCGTGACATTCCGGTGGTGCCGGACGAGAGCAGGACAATTCCGCCGCATGGTCGCGAGGGCTGCAGGGTGGCCGAACCGTTGACTGAGGGCTGCACCAGTTCCGCCAACTGCGCGCTGTCAATGATCAGACTGGGCGCAAGTTCACGCGCTACCCGATCGATCATGGCTCGCGGCGCGGCGTTGGCCATCAACAGCGCATCGCAACCGGCGCGCATGGTGGCAAGGGTAGCCACCCAGAATGCACCGCCGGATGGCACGGTGACCGCCACCAAGGAGCCTGGTGCGCAGCGAAGCTCGATCGCTTGTGTCGCGGCGGCAATGGCAGTGAGCAACGCGTGATTGGTCCACTCACGTCCATCCGGGTCAGTCACGCGCACTCGATCCGGCTCCGTGGCGCACTGATGTGCGAGCGCCGCAAAAACCAGATTCATTGCGCGGCGGCCCCACGAGCGAGGGTCGCCACTGGAGCGCGATTATTCACGCCGTCGGGGCGCAGTCGAAATGGTCGAGTACGCGGCGCRAATCCAACRCGTTTCTGTATCGCACACATGGATCCCAGGGCCCARCAACGGACGGCGGTTGCTGGCTGAACGGCGTCAAATTCACCGGCGAGTAGCGTCACAAATCCGCGCACCAATTCGCGCGGCTGGGTAGGGGCAAAGAGGAGATCACGGAATCCGGGGTCGTAGAAACCTTCCACGAGTCGGAACGCGCGGCTGACCACTCGGGTGGCCCACGCCTGATACCGCGCTCGCTCGGATGCTGGTCTGGCACCACGTGACATCCGAATCACGCCCGCCGCCGCCTGCTCGGCTGCAAGAAGCCCCAACGTCAGCCCCGTCGACCACACTGGGTCAAGGAATGCAGCTGCATCGCCCACAAGGAAGAATCCCGGTCCAGCAAATGGATCACATCGATACGTGAAGTCAGCGATCACACGATTAGTGGAAGGACCGCGCGCGTTGGCCATACGTTCCGCCATGATGGGAGTGCGTTCCACCGCCCACCAGAATCGATCTTCTGGTGCCACATCAAGCGATCGATGCAGTGGTTCACGCGCCACGAAACCCACACTGGTGCGGTGCTCATCAAGCGGAATCAACCAGAACCAACCCTCATCCATCACCGTGAGACCAAAGCAATTCGCAGCGTTTCCGGATGGGCGAATCACGCCCTCAAAGTGTTCGAAGTAAGCAACATTGCGAAGGAATGAGTGATAGCGACGGGTTCCAAACTCACGACCCAAAGCGCTCGCTTGACCACTGGCGTCAATCATCCACTTGGCATGGACGACCCCCGCGTCGGTGTCAGCCACAAYTCCCGAGTCACCGTGCGACTGTATGGAACGCAACGCGCAGGAAGTGCGAACGTCCGCRCCGGCTTCGCGTGCGGATTCCATCATCATCATGTCCAGATGAACGCGCGCCATGTTGAAGGCGTCCTTCTCACCGTTACCGATGGTGTCGCGGAAGAAGAATGTCCGAGACCCGTAGCGGCGGTCGCCCATGGAAATTTCCACACCCACCTTGCGTGCATGCGGCAAAGCCATGCACTTATCAAGCACACCGAGGCGTCGCAGTGCACGCTTGGTTCTTGGCAAGAAACTCTCGCCGATCCGGAACCGCGGGAATTCGCCGCGATCAATCACCAGCACCTTGAGTCCTTCGCGCGCCATGTCGATCGCGGCAGCGCTGCCAGCGGGGCCGGCGCCAATGACTAGGCAATCAACATGCAACGTTTCAGACATCGGC
>NSIA01000029.1 GCA_002737585.1 Planctomycetaceae bacterium
GTGGAAAGATCACAGTGATCACGCACATAAATCTGTACCGACCGCCACTGACCACGGACCTGTGCAACCGACCGCAGCGCCGCCAAGTGACTGAGCGTCTCCTGCCATTGCGCCTGCACGTCATGGGGATGCACAACATCTTCACCAACCACGGCCGCGGTACCCGACGCCATGAGTACATGCTGCGAAAGTACTGCTCGCGTAAATGGCGGMGCYGATGGGCCAAACTTTGAGGAATACTGCCACGCCGGTCGCTGTCGGGGATTTTCAATGGAACGCACTGGGCCGGGCAACGCAAGTGCATGAACAACTAGCAAGTCGCCCGCATGGCCGACGCACGTGCCCGCGGGCATGAATGGCAATGGCCAACGTGCCGCGGCGTACGCCTGCGTGCGACCGATGTTCATCCGCATGTAGCGATTGAGCCCATGGGAATCATGCGCCGTAATCGATGGCAAGAACGCCCACACGCGCGTTGCCGGCGCGCCCAAGGCATTCAGCGCTTCAGAAAAAGCTTGGAAGGCGATCTGCGCCAACTGTTCGCCCACGCATGATTGCGCGGGAAGACTCACAGATGCCACCGTAGCTCCACGATCGCACTCTGCGCCGACCCACGAGGGCAAGTCCGTGTGTGCATCACCTGTAGCGCGCCAATCGACGGGAACATCGACCCGTGACGGTGGAGGCGAAAGAGAAATCGATGGCAGGGGTACCACGGTCATACTGTAGCAAACGCCTGAGGAATTCCGTTCGCCTTGGCGTGGAGCGTCCACGCAAATCCGTTCGGATCAGTGCAAGAAATTGAGATGTTTCCTGAGGAGCCGTCTGCAATTTCCAGAGCGAGTGCGGCCGGACCTGCAACACAGCCGATCTCCGGCATAGCACGTGCGMCGCGCCCGCGAACTCCGGAACGCCACATTCCGCGCTCCRTRATGGAACGGGCAAATTCCACCATCTCAGGCAACGATTCCGCATGACTTGCGTCCATCCGCTCGATGAGAAATGCCATCCCCGCTGATCCGCTTCGCACTTCTTTGCCGGTGCAGTGACCAAGTACTGCGTCGATGGTGGGATGCGATTCATCAGCCATCACAACCATGGCCTTGTCCCATTCGCCGGAACGAATGCGGCACGATGCCAAGAACATCGCCTCCAGTCCCGCGGTCCGTGTACCAATGACCGTGGCGCTTGCAGCGGTCATGCCAAGTCCAAGCGACACATGTGCACTCCCCACATTGGGCACTGACTCAGCAAACAACATCGGATTGGCAAGATTGATGCCAGAAGCGAGTAGATCACGGTAATACTGTTCGGTGAACGCAGCCGCGCCATGCCACGAGGCTGCGAGGAGCGGCATGGATCCCAAGTCATGCGCGGACATGCCGACTGCGTCACACAGATCACGACACGCCGCGAGCATCAGCCTGGGCAGCAACGCAAATCGGCGCGTTCGGGAACGATCAAGGAGCGGAGCCAGCGTATTTTCCGAAACATCGCGTGCGCCGCAATCAGCAAGCCGCTGCAGCCCAGCCAATCCACGACCACCCGCAGAGAC
Source organism: Planctomycetaceae bacterium (assembly GCA_002737585.1). GTDB lineage: Bacteria > Planctomycetota > Phycisphaerae > Phycisphaerales > SM1A02 > UBA966. The sequence goes on from NSIA01000029.1 coordinate 1,556, forward strand.
GCATCCGATGGCTCGGATCACCACGCGCGGAAAGGACACCATGCCCTCGGCGGCCGCTGAACGTATCGGTTGGTCGCCGCGAATCACTGACATGGCAACGTTGGCACCTCCAAATCCGGCGGCCAGTACGGTCACTCGTCGTGGCGCGCCGCTGCGTGGGTTCTGCTGCAAGAGGTCAATGTCAGGAAATGCGTTTCGATCGACCGGACGGCCCATTCCTGCGGGGACAAATCCAGCATCCGCGCATGCCAGAACCGCCAGCAATTCCAACGCGCCCGCCGCACCGAGCGGATGACCGAAACGGCTCTTTAATGCGGTCACCGCCACACGCGGGAGGTCCGCACCAAACGCTGAGCGGTATGCCTGATACTCCGCTGCGTCATTTCCGGGAGTGCCGGTGGCGTGAGCAATCAATAGGTCGGGTAGTCCCTGCTGCACCGCTGCTGCGAGCGCGGTAGCAGCGCCCCGCCCCTCCGGGTGCGGTTGCGTCAGGTGGTGTGCGTCACTCGATTCACCGATCGCTTCAATGATTGCAATGGGCACTTCGCCGCGCGCTTGCGCGTCGGGAAGCAGACGAAGAACTACCAACGCACACCCTTCGCCAAGCTTCATGCCTTCACGCTCTTCGGCGAACGGACTCAGTGGCCCGGCTGCTACCAACTGCAATGCGGAGAAACCACCGTATGCAAACTCCGAAATTGGGTCGTATCCACCGGCAATAACGCAGGACGCTTCTCCGGAGCGAAGCAACGCGCAGCCGTGGGCGATGGCGCTCAGCGCCGAGGCACACGCGCAGGACACAGTGATGGCCCCGCCAGCAATCGGCAGACCCTCGATAGCTTGGCGCAGCACGGATCCAGCTGGAATTCCCGCGTACGAATGCAACGCTTCTGCTGGGCGACCGGCACCCTCTAGGCGCATGGCAGCGCCACAGTGACGCATACCGGCAAGCGTTGTGCCGACCACCACCATGGTCCGGTTCGGATCAACCCCAATGGTTGCCGCTGGATCAGCGCCCAGCAACTGCGCAAGCGTGCGCCGCAGCAACTGTTCGGCGCGGTCATTGTGATGGATGGCCGCAGCCGCGAGGACATCCGCGCGCGCCGTGTCGGCGCTCGCGCCAAGCTGATTTCCAGGGGGAACCTGCCCGACGCCCGCCGCTACCGCGGGCACCTGCTCCAACACATCCGACGGACCAACACCGCAGCGATCCGTACGCAATGACTCCACCATGGCTGCAATGTCCGCGCCCATGGCACCGCACGCTGCCGCGCGGACAATGGCGATCGGGGAGCTCATCCGCGCACACTCCTGCGCGCGACGAACAACGCCACCAACGTTGAAACGACCGACATCGCCGTCAACAAGCCAATGGACCGACCATCAAATCGCCCGTCAATGGCTGCGCTGCAAGCGTCGATCGCCCATGCTGGGAATAGCCAACCGCCGACAGAGGCGATCGATGTCGGAAGCAGTATGCGCGGAATCATGCTGCCTGACAGCGCGCTCAATACCAAGGTAATCACTGGCGCAATAGCAACAAATCGAGCCCGAGACCCGCACAACGCAGCGAGAGCAACGAAGAATGCCGCACTGGTGACCGCAGCAATAAAGCTCGCGCATGTCAAGGCCATGACGGAGCCAGGAACCAATTGGAATGCCAGCGCTGCCCAGGCAAGTGTCAATGCCAACTGGCACCAAGCGATGATGGAAATCGCAACAATGCGCGCCGCCGTGGAATCGGCAGCACTGATGCCAAGCGACCGCAATCGATCCTGTAAACCCGATGCATCGTCGCCGAGGCTGCGCGATGCAATCGACGCGGATGAGAACATAATGAAGATCAGTGCAATGCCTGCCGCGCTGCCGCGAACCAACATGCCGTTCAGCGATATGACTTGCACAGTGACCGTGGGAAGGTCAACTGCAAAGGCGCGTGCGTTGGCCGCATTCACCAGTTGCAACGCAGCATCAGAAGCACCAGGAAGCGGCGAAGCGGCCTCCACGCGCACGCGTGGATCAGAACGACTGAATCCATTGGGAATGTGCACCGTTGCGAGTACTCCATGGATACCTGGTTCCGACTCACGAACTTCAGAAACATGCACGCGTTGCATAGCGCATGACTGCATCGCTTCCGCAAAGAGCCGCGCGTCAGCGGAACCAGACTCATCGACTACGGCAATCTCAAATCGAAATCCATCGGTTGCCTCTAAGTGCCGGTAGAACAACGCAATCAGCGAAAAGAACGCCAGCGGCGCCAACAGTGTCAAGATCGCCGCGACGCGGTCGGCCAGAAATGAACGCAACATGGCCAATGCCAAGGTCATCACGGCCGCGCCTCCCGTACTTGCATGAATGCCATCCACTGCGATGGATGCTTGCGGATGGCAACCTCCAGCGCAGCCACTAATGCCAACTGCGCCGGGTGCGATGCAACCTCCGATGATCGGAGCGATTCAACTTCGCAATAGATGGGCGCCATCATTTCAACTTCCAAATCGTGCCCATGTCGATAGCAGAAGGTCGGAACAATCGGTGCACCACACGTCAGCGCTAATCGCGCCGCACCCGTGGGGAGCACGGTGTCGTTGGCCCCTAAGAATGGAATTCGCGATCCCTGCTGCATGGGCATCACGCGGTCGGCATGCAATACCACCACCTCATTGGCGCGCAATGCGTCTTGCAGTGCCGCCCATGCAGAAACTCCATCACTCACTGCATGTTCAATGATGCCAAGCGACTGTCGCAACGCACTGCGCGCCCGCTCAAAGCGCGGCAGCGGATCCGGATGGAACAGCACATGAATGCGTGACTCAAACTTTCGTAGTAGCGCGATTGATGGTTCAAACGCACCCATATGTGCGCTGGCTACCACCAATCCACGTCCACGATCATGGGCGGCGTGGTACTGCTCTTGGCCGGAGAATCGCGACACCCGCGCCGCAAGCGCATCGACGGTCACTCCCTCCGACAGCAAAATTTCCGCAATGGAACGCTGCATGTTCAGGAGCATTCCCGTTGCTACGGCACGCACCTCTGCTTCAGCAGCCTGCGGACCAAGGGCCAATCGCGCGTTTTCACGCAGGGTCCGGCGCCAGAACGGGACCGCAGCCATCCCGCCGATCGCGACCGCCCGACCCATGAGCGGTGCCAGCATCGGTAAGTTCTGAATAGTTCCAAAGTACATCTGATCAATCAGCATCCGCGCGGGGTGATAGGCGGCGAGTGTCATAAACACACCTCCACGCGAGGCGTAGTCACTGCCAGACCCTGCATCCACGATGCGGCATGTGATGCAAGTATCACCGTGCCACGCCGCTGCAACACTCCCTCAACAGTGCGCACCAACGCCTCGCGACCAAGCGCATCGAGTCCAGCGTCTGGTTCATCCAACACAAGAACGATGGGCGAATGAATCACTGCGCAAGCGAGCGCCGTTCGACGCTTCAAGCCGCCGGATAGACGATCAACGCGGTATTGGGCGTGCTCAGTCAGGCCAAAGTCCACCAGGCAACGAGCCACCGCGCTCGATCGATCGACTGCGGGCACGCGTGCGAGACGCGCTGCAGTTTCAAGATTTGCAACGACACTCAGCGCTGAAAACAAGCCACCTTCTTGCGGGTGATAGCCCGGAAGCAGCGCGGTCTGATCGATCCACGCCCGCCCTGCCGCTGGCTTGAGCGCGCCCACCATGCACGCCAGCAGCGTGCTCTTCCCAGAACCGTTCGCGCCAGTGACGTGAACAAGTTCGCCAGATCGAGCCACAAAGTTGACTTCAGCGAGCACCGATCGCGTGCCGTATGAAAATCCGATTCCCTCTGCACGAGCCAACGGCCGCCCCGTGGACTGCGGCTGTAACGGCCCTGGCACACCGGTGAGGACGAAACGCGCGCCCCGCACGCGACGTACTCGGATGTCCAAGAGCCCCGCGGCTTCGGCCACGGCGCGTGCCTCGCGCATGGTGAAACTGCGGCGCACGCTTACCACTGCATCGTGCCGCAACTCTTTGCTGGCGGTGATAGTGGAAAGTTGCGCTCCCCAGATACCGAGTGAGTCACGGACCAAGTCGTTCCACACCACGAGTTCGCGCGCCACGGCAGCCATCGCGCGGAGACCCGCCACTGCTGATCCATCATCAAGGTGATGCATCACTAACGATGCATGTGCAACGTCGAAACTACGCGCACCGAGAACGCGATCTGCCGCAAGTAGGTCCACCACACGGAATTCCATGCCCGCACCTGCCACCGCGCCTGCATCCGTGCGCTCGACAGACTGAGCATGCTCCAGCACTCGTGACCGCCCCATCTCGATAGCGTCCTCGTTTCGATCGGTGCAGAGAAATGTGCAATCCCAACCGCGCGCCCGAGCTAAAGTCAGAAATCGCTGCGGAATATCCGCCCCACCACATCCAAAGTCCACCAGCGAGATGGGCCGCGATCCTGCCCCGGGAATGCGGTCCGCAACCGCGTCGACGATGGCATCCGCAGCCGCAGTCGCCCGATTCAAATGCCGTAAAAATCGATATTCATCACTGAGCACCAAGCGGCTTGGAGTAGCATCGTCCATGCTCTCTTGCTCCGTTGACCGTTGGGGCAGTGTTGGGAATTCCACAGCGGTTGCACCATACCGGAACCCGCCGCAGGCAGCGCCCTGCCACTGCACGAAAGAGCCCGCGCATATCATTCCATCATGAAGAATTCTGGTTTCATCGCCTCTGCATTGCTCGCCATCATCATCGTGGGTGGCTGTGCAACCTCCGACTACGGCCGGATCACTGACAAGATTGCTGCCTATGAAGTGCAAGCAGTCACCACCCGAGAGAAGCTGCAGAGTGCAAATTCCCAGGCAAAGATCACGCTGTACCGAACGCTGGTCTCCATCAACACCAATCAACTGACCATTGCGCGGCGCATTAACCCAGAGTCAAACCCGGCGTACAAGAGCGGCTCTATCACGCTCGAGCAGGCGAAGACTGAGAAGGCGGACCGCGTCGCAACGCTTGAGAAACAATTGGAAAAGGCGCTGAAGGACCGCGATGGCCTGGTCATTGAGATTGCCACGCCCGCCGCGAAGTAATCGCCACGCATTCAGACGCGGCTGAGGCCCAACCCGGTGCGCAGCATGTTGCTTGCTACAGCACCCATGGCGCCGTAGAAGCGACCAGATGCAAGCGCTCGACATGATGCGGCCGTGGCAGTCACGATCGCTTGCACATCGCCTTCATTCACAATCAGCGGCGGCACAAACTTCAGTAGTGGTCGACGCGCGCCCGTCGTCTGCGCCAAGATTGAATGCCCGTCGAGCAACTGCATGATGCCTGCTTGACCGATCATCGGTTCAGTGATGCGCCCCAACATTGGAATCTTGGCAAAGCTGGGTATTCGGCTTGTATCCAGGTCCACGCCAACCATGAATCCCTTGCCGCGAATCTCGCGCACGCAGGCGATATCCGCGCACTCCGCGCGAAGTTGGCGAATGAGCGACTCTCCCAGGTCTGCCGCCCGCGCAGCCAAGTGGTCCTGCTCCATGACTTCCAGCGTCGCAAGCAACGCCACCATGGCAAGCGGCCCTTCATGGAACGTGGAGCTGTGAACAACTGATCGATCCATCGATGAGTATGTGGAATCCCAGATATCGCTCCGTACCAAGACCGCGCCAACCGGCACGAATCCGCCCGATAGCGCCTTTGCCAGCACCACCATGTCTGGCTCCACACCATCGTGATGCACCGCCAAGAATGCGCCAGTACGTCCACAACCGGTTTGAATCTCATCAGCGATAACTAGCGTCCCGTAGCGCTTGCACAGGGCGTGCACTTCTTGCAATACTCCCGGCGCTAACGTCCGAAGCGTCTTGCCCTGCACTGGCTCCACTACAAGTGCGGCGACATCGCGACCACTCAGGGCGCGTTCGAGTGCTGCAAGATCTCCAAATTCAACAATCGCAGCGCCGGGTAACAGCGGGCCAAATCCGCGCCGGAGATCTTCATTGCCATTGATGGACAGCGCACCGTACGTGAGACCATGGAATGAGTCTGACCACGCCAACAATCCGGGCCGCCCCGTGTGTTGGCGTGCGAACTTCATAGCCGCTTCGATTGCTTCGGTTCCGGAGTTCGTGAAGAACACGCGGTCAGCTACACCGCCGCACTGCAATGTGAGGCGCCGGGCAGCTTCAGCAGCCAGTGGGTTTAACTCCCAACGCACCCAGGCCGGCGGCGCCAGTGTCAAACATTGCACCAGCGCGTCAGTCACCACTGGATGCGCCCGACCGAGCGCCAGCGCCCCGTATCCCGCCAAGCAGTCAAGCACACGACGACCCTGAGCGTCCCAGAGGTACTGACCCTCGCCGCGAACATAGGTCCGATCGAAGCCAATCAATTCCACCAACTTTGCGAAAGCTGGATTCATATGCGCAAAGTGCGAATCCCGCGCCCCAGTTCGGGCGTTGGCAAGCAGTGCTGCAACATCAATCCGTTCCGCCATTGCGTTGCAGACTAGCCTACGAAGCGCATGACATCCGTTGTGGGAATCGTTCCCCTCTATAACCACGCACTCACGGTTCCGGAGGTGCTCTCCGGCCTACAGGCACACGGCCTCTATGCCTTGGTAGTGGACGACGGCAGTACGGACGGCGGCGCAGATGTCGCGGAACAATGGCTGATTGCGAACGGCGCGCCCGGCCAAGTGATCCGACTCGCTCACAATCAGGGAAAGGCAGCCGCGCTGCTCGCTGGATTTGCAGCCGCTGCGGATCGCGGCGCAACACACGCACTGACCATGGACGCCGATGGTCAACACGACAGTGCGCGCATTGCAGCGTTTCTCCATGCTCTCCCCACGGAGTGCCCGGAACAGACGCTGGTCCTCGGTGATCGTCGCGCCCTGCCGCGCAACTATCCAACGGTGCGGCTCTGCGGTCGATTTCTGAGTGGACTGGCGGTACGCACTGCCTGCGGAGCAATCGTTGGCGACGCCGCGTGCGGTATGCGGTTGTACCCGCTTGCCATGACGCGAACATTGCGGTGCATCAGCGGCCGCTATGCATGGGAAGAAGAAGCGATCATCCGGCTCGTATGGGCGGGCGCATCTATCCAGCAAGTAGAGATCCCGGTCATCTATCGCGATGCCGCCGTTGCGCCAAGTCATTATCAATTTAGACGTGATTGGACCGAAGGCACGCTGGTGCTGGTGTTCAGCATCATCGTGCGCGCGTTCACTACCGGACGACGTTGGGCACGCAACGGATCCACACGCGTCGACCTGCTGTGGCCGCTCGGCCATCGAACCAGTATGGCGCGATGCATGATGAACATGCTGGCAGCATTCACCTTTGCTATCACTGCGTTCACAATGGCTGCGCTCACCTTGTTGGGCGCGCCGATTCCCGTGACCGCATCCATGGCGGCCATCATCATGTGTGTAGCTTGGCGAACCAACGCACCGATCGTGCTCTTTGCCATCGGATTGACTGCCGGAATCATGGCTCCCGGTGCAACGTTGTTTGCGGCACCAATCATTGGTGCGACGTGGAGTTTCATCGCGGTCCGCCGACGGCGCAGCGCTGGCCGTTAACCGCCGCGCAACGCTTCGATCTCGTGACGCATCCGGGCTAGAAAATCACCATTTGATTCATCCGCGCCGATCCGCATTGGGGTGCCCGCGTTGACATGCACTGGACCGGGATTGATGAACTTTCCGCCCACGGGCAGCAACCCGTCACTCCCTTCAATCCAAATTGGAAGCACCCGCGCATGAGTGAGACGCGCAATGTGCGCAACGCCCATACGAAAGCGCCCCAGCGTTGCACCCCGTGCCCGCGTCCCTTCCGGAAACAAGATCACGTTCCAACCTGCCTGCAGTAGTCCGGTGATCCGCTCGACACCGTCGCCCATGTCATCACCACGACCGATCAGGCACACGCGGTACGTTCGCACCACATACGCACACAACGCCGTGCGCAACCACCGCTTGACTCCGCGATCGGTGGCAGCGGGCGAAAAGTAGTCCCGCGCACCCACAGTGGCCGTGCGTGCACGGATCGTCGCCGGCAGCGCATGGCGAATTGCCGCTGTATCAAGCAAGCTCCGATGGTTAGCAGAGAGAATCATCGGTCCCTCCGCAAACTTGGCGCTATCCAGGCCCGCAGAAGTGAACCGGACGCGACAAGCGTGCTCAACAATATCACTACTGCGGTCACCGATCCATGCAAACGCGCTGGCCGTCGGCCCGGTCAATGCGCGCACCGACTCTGGCATGTCGACTGATTCGTGAATGCCCGAGCCTGCCATGGTCAGCGTGCCTTTCCAATCAAGTGCATCTCCAGGCGATTGTCACCCGCCACCGGCACCATGGCACAGGCACTCCATGACGGCGGCAACAACGGCGCAGGCTTACCACTGAATCCCCACGGTTCTATGGGTATTCCCAGCGCACCTCGGTTGAGTTCTCCATTTGAGTCAAGGTCCTGAAAGACCGACACCACCACCGCCTGTCCCGCGCGCGCATGCAATTCAAACTCGGCGCGTTCGGCAGTTGCCGGAACGCTGAAACCCTCCGTGATTCCTCCACGCGTCAAAAAGGTGGCGCGATCGGCGTAGAGCGCACAGCGCACCACACCGCGGCCGGGAGTGATGCCCAAGACCGTGACATGAAGCGTCGCTGGCGCCTCGTCAGAGCGAACAGGTTCGGTGGAATGACATCCAGCCTGCAAGACCGCCGCCATCACTGCTGCCGCGGGCGTGGCCATGACCACGCGACCACCGCGACGCAGCACGCCAATCACGCTGCGCTCTTCTCGCCGACATCTTTCGCAAGACCCAACTGCACCAAACGCTCAATGGGTCGATGCGGCTTCTTGGATTCCTCAACCAGGCGCTTCGCTGCAGCCTCATTGGGATAGAGCGGCGCAACCAGCGCCTTCACGTTTGCCCAAATGCCAGTGACACCGGAGAACGTGTAGTCAACAGCTGTTGGCTCGTAGCCACAGTGCACCATGCAATTCTGGCACTTGGGATTGCCGCTCTTCACGCCGTAGCGTTCCCAAGCGGTGTCTTCCATGAGTTCCTTGAAGGTGTCGTAGTACCCCTCTTGCAGCAGGTAGCACGGCTTCTGCCATCCAAAGATGTTGAAAGCCGGACTGCCCCACGGAGTGCACTCAAAGTCGCGCTTACCCATGAGGAACTCAAGAAAGAGCGGGCTCATGTTGAACTTCCAGCTCTTCTTGCGATTGGAAAGAATCATCTCAAAGAGCTCATTGGTCTTGCGGCGACCAAGAAAACTATCTTGATCGGGGGCCTTGTCGTAGGCGTATCCAGGGCTGACCATCATGCCTTCAACACCAAGTTCCATCATCTCATCAAAGAACCCGCGCACCGAAGCAGGATCAGTGGCTTGAAAGAGCGTGGTGTTGGTGGTGACGCGGAAACCCATCTTCACTGCCAGGCGGATGCCTTCGAGCGCCTTCTGGAATGTTCCCTCGCGACACACCGCAAAGTCATGGTGCTCTTCTTGGCCATCCATGTGAACACTGAAGCTCAAGTACTTGCTTGGTTTGAACAACCCGGCTTCCAACTTCTCCTTTAAGAGGAGCGCGTTGGTGCACAGGTAGATGTACTTCCTGCGCGCCACCAAGGCTTCAACAAGTTCCTTGATCTCTGGATGCAAGAGCGGCTCGCCGCCGGGAATACTGACCATCGGCGCGCCACACTCGTCCACCGCGCGCATGCATTCTGCAACGCTGAGGTTCTTCTTCAAGATGTGCGGCGGGTACTGAATCTTGCCGCAGCCAGCGCATGACAGGTTGCAACGAAACAACGGCTCAAGCATGAGCACTAAGGGGTAACGCTTGATTCCACGGATCCGTTGTCCGAGAACGTACGAAGCAACGGTCTACATCTGGGAAATCGGGACGGCCATGGTGGTTCCGGGGTTCCTGGGGGGGGCAAAGGAAATCTTCACAAAC
>NSIA01000163.1 GCA_002737585.1 Planctomycetaceae bacterium
TGCGGGGGGAAGGGTAAAGGCGGATGGTTCGGGCTGCTCTTGGGCGCCCGATGGTCATTATTAGGACCCCCGGCGCCCGCCGGCGCGGGGCGCTCGGGGGAGAATCGCCACGATCTCCTGAATCTCCGGTGGTTGGCACAGCCGTATATCTGTCTGTATGGATATCGTTCCATACATCCCCAGCCCACCCCTCCGGTGTGGCTGGATTTCTGAAACGGCTTCGCGGGCCTGCCGCCAAAGGTCCGCACCTGTTCGAGTCCAGCCCGCCGGTCTGGAACACCGATCCTTGAAGCCTCGGTGAACTTCAGTGCCGGTCACATCTTGGTTTGGACTCTTCATGCATGCCTACGGGCTGCAGAAAGGCGAGGTAGGTACATGAACCGCCTCAATAAGAAGGGCTTCACGATCGTTGAGCTGTTGGTGGTCGTTTCGATCATCGCGCTGCTCATTGCGATCCTGTTGCCTGCGATTGGTAAGGCTCGAGACGCTGCGCTCATCACGCAGAGCTTGGGCAATCTCCGCAACCTGAGTGCTGCGTGTAACGCGTACGGGGCTGACTACAACGACCGGCAGTTCACTGCTGTTCCTGACGAGTGCGGCATGTATGGCGATGCAATCGCTGGCGCATGCACGGCCATCACTGCTACGCAGTGCATCCCGCAGATGATCCTCGGTTGGGATTCGGGCGGTGGTCTGTGGGGCTATTGGGTTTCTGGTACCCCTGCGCGATGCGCTGGATGGCCGGGAAACTGTGGCAACTTTGTGACCTATCAGGCCTGCGATTTCTGGGGAGCATCCGCACGTTGGGAAGGCTCATGGCGTCTCACCAATTGCAAGGCGTTCAACAGTTACGTCGGCGGCAAGTTCTACGACAAGGTCTTCTGGGCCCCGAAGGACAAGATCACGCTCGCCAAGATTGACAAGTACTTCTCAACTCCGGTTGAGTTCAATTACACCAACGGTGACTTTGAAACCCCCACTTATTGCTGGAGCCCAGCGGCCATGTGGTCGCCGGACGTCCTAGCGTGGTCGCGTAAGACTGGTAACGGTAGTTCCGCGGTGTTTGGTGCCAAGCCAACCAAGGCCACCATGCCTGGTGCTTTCAAGAGCCCAGGCGCAGGTCTTGCGCAGTACCCATCGCTGAAGTGGCGCATGTGGGAGCATCAATGGCTCCAGAACATGGAAGGCGGCGAAGTGAACCCTGCGTTCTCGACGCCAACTCCATGGTTCTACAACCAGGGCTACAACAGCGCCCCGGCAACGCTCTGCTTTGATGGTCACACTCAGGTGGTGTCGATTGCTGGTATCCAGCAGGACAATGACTTGGCGATTGCCCAGTCATCGGGATCCTCTGGCACAGCAGCCGCAACTGGAAGTTTGTGGTTTGTAGCTTCGGGTGGCACAAACGCGTACTACTCGACGGCTGCTTACGACATGCTCACCACTGGCCAGGGCTCGTGCAGCGCTGGTGTTCTGACGGTCGACGGCATCCTTGGCCGCGACATGCTCCGTATCGGAGACTGATACTGGGACGACATGGGGTGCATGCCACCGCATGTTGTTACTGACCTGATTCTTTCCGCGAGGGTCGCCAACTGGCGACCCTCGCGTGCTTTTTGCCAATGTGAGCACTGCGTAAACCCTTACACTTCTTGCTTCGAAAGGCACTACATGCTTGGATCCCTCTTGCGCTCCGCCCCATTCGCACTCTCTGCTGCTACCGCATGTTGTGCGCTTGCGAGTAGCGGTCAGGACGGCAAGCAAGAGGCGCCCGTAGCCGAGCCGCCGCAGCAGGTGATCATCACCCGCGATGCTCCTGCACCAATGCCGGTCGAAGACGCCCCGCAGACCTCGCCGGCACCCAAAGAGCCAGGCAAGGTGATCGAGGGTCCCATCAATGTGTATAGCTGGGCACCCGCCGACAGCGCCAAGGCTGTTGATGCCAAGGACATTGATCTTGCCAAGGTCTTTGTTGATCTTGGACCTGTGGCAACCCGTTGGTACCAACACGCCATCACGCTTTCCAATCCGTGGTTTGAAGGCCGCGCGCCCGGTCTCCGTGGCAATGATCTGGCCGCTGAGTATCTGGAATTCTGGATGAAGGATGCGGGTCTTGAAGTTGCGTTCCCGGCTGTTGGTGAAGACGGCGTCACTCCAAAGGACGGCCCGTGGAAGAGCTATCAACAGAAGTTTGCGCTCACTGGTGGGGCGCCCAAGGTGGAAGAGGGAGTATTGACGGCCGGCGGCGCTGACCGCGAACGCGGCAAAGACTTCACAGTGCTCGGCATTTCTGGCAACGCCAAGGTAGAAGCGCCGGTCACCTTTGTTGGCTATGGCATCAAGAAGGGCGAAGCCGACTACACGAGCTTTGAAGAGGACACCGATCTCACGGGTCGGATTGCCATGGTCTTCCGCTACGAGCCACTTGATGATCGGGGTCGTTCCAAGTGGGCATCGCGCCGCTTCAGTGAATTCTCCGCAATGACCACCAAGATTGATGCGCTGGTGGAACGCGGTGCTGCGGGAATCATTCTGGTTTCACCCCCCGGCGCGCGCGATGGCAAGGTTGCACTGGAAGACGTCTCGACGAGCCGCTGGGGTCGTCCACTTGATATTCCCATGGTGCAGGTTTCCACCGATATTGCCGAGCAAATCTTGAAAGCAGGCGCGCCTGATCAGGGTGCCTTGTTGGACTGGCGCAAGCGCGCCGACGCTGGCGAAATCAAGACGGTGGCCCTGAACGATGACGCCAAGGTTTCTATTGAAACCAAGTTGTCGAGTGGCGGGACGCCAACACAGAATGTGGGCGGCGTCTTGCGTGGCAAAGGCGCGCTGGCTGACGAATGGGTGGTGGTAGGCGCACACTTTGATCACGTTGGATACGGCTATTTTGGTACCAGTCCGCAATACACCGGCCAGTTGCATCCGGGCGCCGATGACAATGCCAGCGGTACCTCAGCCATGTTGTGCATTGCGCAGGCGATGGCGGATCTTTACGGCGGCAAAGATGCACCGAAGGATGCGCGCAGCATTCTGTTTCTTGGATTCACCGGTGAAGAGAGTGGCCTCCGTGGCTCGCGCTGGTATGTCGAGCATCCAACGATCGCAAACGACAAGATGTCATTGATGGTGAATATGGACATGGTGGGTCGTCTGCGTTCGGATGACCTGAGTGTTGGCGGCATGAGTTCTGCCAAGGGCATGATTGATGTGATGCGGCCAATCTTTGAACGCAGTGGCTTGACGATCCACGCTGACCCATCGGGTCGCGGACCGAGTGACCACGCCAGTTTCTACGGCGCGGGTGTTCCGGTGCTCTTCATGTACACGGGAAATCACGACATCTATCACACCCCCAAGGACAAGGGCTTCACCCTGAATCCGGAGGGAGCGGCAAAGATTGTTGCATTGGCGGCAGACATCGCCGCGACGGTCGCTACTCGACCAGAGCGCCTGGAATTTCAGCAAGAAAGCGGCAAGACTGCCGATCGCGGTTACGCCACGGTTCGTTTGGGCGTGATGCCATCCATGAACGACGATGATCGAGAAGCTGGCGCGCCAGAGAAGGGTGTTCTGGTTGACGGCGTGAGCGCCGATACATCGGCAAGTGACGCGGGGATCGTGAAGGGCGACATTCTGGTGTCTTGGAACGGCGAGGACCTGGAAAGCACAGGCACCATGATGACCAAGCTCCGTGCTCAGAAGCCTGGCGATGTTGTCAAGGTGAAGGTTTGGCGCGACGGCAAAGAAATTGAACTGGACGTCACATTGCGCGCCGCTAAGCCAAAAGAGTGATGGCGCGGCGCGTGGTTACGGCAGGATCACCACGCTGCGGGGCGTGGGCGCTGCCGCGCGCGGGATGATGACGATCCCATCGGGGATCGGCAGGTCGATGGGTGCTTGACCCGCCACTGCCACGTGAGCCCGAGTCACACCAGCGGGCATCTTGATGCGCAGTTCACGCGCGTCGGGAGAGTCCAACTGCACACGGGCAATGGCGCCGTGTTTCCATTGAATGTCTACCGCAACATTGCCGCGCGCGATCAAGCCGCGCACGCGACCGTCGCTCCACTCGCGGGGCAGGGCGGGCAAGAGATCGATGCGGTGTACCAGATGACCAGCACTCCACGAGCGAATATGGCTTTGCATCAGCATCTCTGCAATGCCAGCGGTACCGCCGAAATTACCATCGATTTGAAACGGTGGATGATCGTCAAAGAGATTGGGCAGGGTTGAATGAGAGAGCAGCGCACAGATGTCCGCCCACGCTCGTTCACCATCATGTAACCGCGCCCAGAAATTGATGAGCCATGCGCGGCTCCAGCCGGTGTGGCCGCCACCGTTCTTTAGCCTGAATTCCAGGCTTGCGCGTGCCGCCGCGGCCAATGCCGGGGTTGCGTCGGTGCTGATGAAGTTGGCGGGGTGCAGCCCATACAAGTGGCTCATGTGGCGATGCCCAGGCTCCGCTTCGCCATAGGGCTTTGACCATTCCATGAGTCGGCCGTCGGAAGCGATGGTTGGCATGGCAAGGTGCGTGAGTGCCGCCGCCGCTTCAATTGGAAGTGCTTCGTTACCTTTACCAAGGATGCGCGCTGCATCAAGGTAATTCACCAACAGATCACGGGCGATCCACTGGTCCATGGATGTGCCCATACTGAGATTCGCATGAGAGCCATCGGGAAGTATGAAGGAATTTTCTGGACTGGTGCTTGGGCCGCTGACCAGCATGCCGGTGGTTGGATCCTTCACTAAGTAGTCAAGGAGGAAACGAACCGCGCCGTCCAGTGCTGGCCAGGCGCGGTCGCGCAGGAACGCGGTGTCGCTGGTGTACTCATAGTGTTCCCACGCGTGCCGCACCAGCCACGCGCCGCCGAGTGGGTACATGCCCCATACCGTCTGACCCTCTGGAGCAGTCATTGCCCACGCATCGGTGATGTGATGGCAGCACCAACCGCGCGCTCCATAGAGATCTTGTGCAGTGCGAACGCCGCGCACGCGGATTTTGTCAAGCAAATCAATGAGTGGAAGTTCGGTCTCTACAAGTGCGCACGGACCCGCTGGCCAGTAGTTCATCTGCACGTTGATATTGGTGTGGAAGTCAGCGTTCCATGGCGCGCGGAAGTGTTGGTTCCAAATGCCTTGCAAGTTGGCGGGCAGACTTCCTTGCCGACTGGAGGACAGCAGTAAGTAGCGCCCGTACTGGAAATATAGGGAAATGAAGTCGTTATCCCACTCTGGCTTGGTTCGGAAGCGAGCGAGGCGCGCGGGTGTAGAAAGGAGATCTGGAATGACGCTGGCTTCCGGTGATGGGCCGCCAAGGTCAAGTGACACGCGATCCATGGATTTGGCAAACCACGCACTGGCGCGCTCGCTGAGTGCCGACCAACCGGATACGGCGCTTCGAAGATCATTCTCACATTGCAGGGTGGGGTTACTTCCGAAGTAGTCGGTGCGCGCGGCAATGGCAATAGTGAACGACTTGGCACCGCGCACCACCGCATCGCCACCTTCGATGGTGATGGTTCCGCCGTCGGCCTGAATGTCGGCAGTGGATGCGTAACCCACACCGCCCTGACCGGTGTGACCAGTGAATGAGAGTCGCGCTCCCTGCCGGGTTGGAATGGCGGTGTGAGCCGGGACATCGGTCTCAAAGTTGTCGCGGTGTAATTGGATGCGTATGGCAGGGAGATTTCCTTCGCCTTCGACACGTGTGTGAATAAGTAGTAATTCATCAGGAGCGCTGGCGATCACTTCGCGGACGATGGAAACACCGTCCACCTGAAATCTGCTGGCGGCAACACCGGTGCGCATGGTGAGTGAGCGCCGATATTCAGAAGCGGCACGTGGCGCGTCAATCATTTCGATATGGAGATCACCAAGCGTCTGATGGCTGCGCGGCATCATGTCGCTGGGCAACATGCAGTGATCTTGAATGATTTGCTGTGCTTCTGAGACCTTTCCAGCAAGTGCAAGTGCGCGCGCTTTTTGAAAGAACTCGCTTGCGGCGGGCGCATTGCGGTCATTTGCGTTTCCTTCCCACACGGTTGCTTCGTTCAACTGCAGGCGTTCGTGCTGGACAGCACCGAACACCATGGCGCCCATGCGGCCGTTACCGACGGGCAGTGCGTCGGTCCATGCAGCGGCGGGTTCGGTGTACCAAAGGTCTGGCAGTGTGCCGGTGACTGTTGCCATGGGTGTGAGTTTCATGCGGCGCGTGCCAACCGGCATTGGCATCAGGCGCGCGTGCAAATCAGGATCCATGACTGGATCAAAGGTCGCTACTTCTGGATGATCACCTTGGCAGATCCACCACGTTCCGGAGAGATCAAAGGCGCACGCGTCACCTTCGAGTGTTGGTTTCCATGTGGGTGTTCCAACCCAACCACCGGCACCACCGATGTCGGTGACACGGATGGCAATGCGATTGACGCCGGTGCGCAGCAATGACTTTGGGACGGTGTACGCGCGCTCGGTTTGGAATCCGTCGGTGGCGCCGATCCGCGTGCCGTTGAACCAAGACTCGTCAGCATCATCAATGTTGCCGGGCGTAAAGACCATGTCGGAGGTACGGTCGAGGTCGTCAAGGGTGATCTCGCCCACGTACCACGCAATGCCGTCGGTACCTCCGGGGAGACCGTTCCCTTCCCAGTGCCCAGGAACGGTGGTGCGGGTGAGCGGCGGCGCAGCCACCGGCGCGGCGGGCGGAATTCCTTGGGCAAGTAGGGCCATGACAGCAAGGGTGGCGATCGTCATCTGCCGTGTTCTACCGCTCCCCGGGGTTCGATACGCTGCGGCAATGACGACCGCCCCGGCTTCTGCCCCCGCTAACGCGCACCTTCCGCTCTTTGGCCGCCACGCGTTTGTTTGTGGCGCTACTCAGGGGATTGGCAAGGCGACGGCCATTGCCATGGCGGCCGCTGGCGCGACGGT
>NSIA01000164.1 GCA_002737585.1 Planctomycetaceae bacterium
CGTCGGTATCTACCGCGGTGGCAACGCAGCAACGCCCGTTCCTGCAGTGGAAGTTGAGGTAGCCCTGGTAAAGATGGCCTACGCACTGAGTGGCAACCTTGAGCCGAGTGATGTCATTGCCAGCAAGACATTCCAACTCAACAGTGCAAACATCCCAGTCACCGAGCGGGTGGAATGGACATGGGCGAATGCCTCCGATCGCCCCCAAATTGAACTGGAAACCACCAGCAATGTTGGACTCGGTGGGTATTACGTGGCGATCCGTCTGCTTGGAGACACCGCCACCCTCGCCGCAGCTCAGGGACTTCGAGTGGTCTACCTGCAATCAACGGGCGGATCATTCAACAATTTCGGGTACTACATCGATACTGTTTTCGGTAACTACAACTTCGGTCAGTATTCCAACGGAACCGTCGCGGTCCCCCGCTACAAGCCAGCGCGAATGCTCACTGAGACCTATGGCGTGGTTGGCCCGAACGTTCCGCCACCTCCGTCCTGCCCGGCTGACTTGAACCTCGACGGCGTGGTCAACGGCGCGGATCTTGGAATCATGCTCGGTGCCTGGGGCCCATGCCCATCCACCCCGTGCGCTGCTGACTTGAACCTCGACGGCGTGGTCAACGGCGCCGACCTTGGTGGGTTGCTCGGTGCTTGGGGCCCGTGCCCGGTCTGACCGAAGCGCTCCATCTCACTGCTACTACCAGTTCGCTGCTCGAGGCCACCCCTCGAGCAGCGAACTTCTTTCACGGGCATGGCACGCACATCACCGGGGTTCGCTCCTATCCTCCGCACCGTGCCAGACCAACCAGCAGCGCGTTCCTCAACGAACACTCCAAATCGCCACCAGCATCGTCGTGATTGGAAACGCTGGGCGCTGCTGTCCCTGTACATCGCTGCATACGGCGGATTCATTGGCGTAGCAGTGGCTGCGCCCGCGCTCTTGGCGACCGCCGTCATCGGCGGCATCAATCTTGCCGTGGTGTGGGGGTTTGCACTCATCGTGCTGGCCTTCGTCATTGCGCTTGCGGCACTTCGCCTTCCGGAGCAAGCCTGACATGCTGGCAGACAACACACCCACGGACTGGGTATCGGTTGGGGTCTTCGGCGCCTTCACGGTGGCCGTACTGGTACTGAGCTCACTGCTTGGCCGCCGCGCATCAAGTGCCAAGGGCTACTTTGCAGCGCACGGGCAAATCGGTTGGTTTGTCAACGGTATTGCGTTTGCGGGCGACTATCTCTCCGCCGCGAGTTTCCTGGGTATCTGCGGACTGATTGCATTCTGGGGATATGACGGCTTCCTCTACTCCATCGGATACCTGGCTGGATGGATCGTGGCGCTGCTAGTGGTTGCAGAACCCATTCGTCGACTTGGTAAGTACACGTTTGCCGATGCACTGAATGCACGATTCGGCTCACGGCTGGTCACGCTTGCGGCAGCCGTGAGCACGCTACTGGTCAGCCTCTTCTATCTCATTCCACAGATGGTGGGCGCGGGTGCACTCATCAAACCACTGCTGGGGCTGCCATCATGGGTGGGGGTTGGACTGGTGGGCGTGGTAGTGACGGTGATCGTGACCACCGCCGGAATGGTCAGTACCACCTGGGTGCAGTTCATTAAGGGCGGACTCTTACTCTCCTTGTGCGCCATTCTTGCTGCACTGATCCTGGGGCGCGGATTTGAAGTGCGCGCTGCAGGACCAGCGCGCGAGGCACCGGCGCGCAACGTTGGATCCGTGGTGGCACTGCCAGCGTGGGCCATCATGGAAGGCCCACCAGGCGAAGCGGCAAACTTCGCAGTGGATCCCGATGGACTGGTACGCACCGAAGGCGCGCGCACTGGCCCACTCGGCCCGATCGACTTCCTACGCGTCTTCTCCGCAAGCGACATTGCAGCGTGGCGCACCATCACAGCCAAGGATGAAACCGGCGCCGTGCACAGCATGGCTACCCCGGAGACGATCCATGGCGATGTGCTGCTCCAACCAGGAAACAGCCCCGCATTCCGGGGCTTGCGTTCTGGAAGCGTGACGGACCGCGTTGACTTTGTCTCACTGATGCTGGCGCTCTTCTTAGGGACAGCCAGCCTGCCGCACATCTTGATCCGTTACTACACCGTGTCCGATGTGCGAAGCGCGCGGCTCAGTACGGTGGTGGGCATTGGTGCCATCGGATCGTTTTATATTCTCACGCTGTACTTGGGTCTTGGTGCCATGACTGGCGGCGCGCTGGATACTTCCGATAGCAACATGTCGGCGCCACTCTTGGCGCGCAGCTTTGGCAGCGTGCTCTTTGCGCTGATTTCCAGCGTGGCGTTCTTCACCGTGCTTGGAACGGTCAGCGGTTTGGTGCTGGCGGGTAGCGGCGCGGTAGCGCGCGACTTGGTCATCACCGTGCTCGGCCGCACGCCGGATGATCATGCACAGGTACGGATCGCGCGTATTGCAGCGCTGGCGCTCGGCACGTGCGCCATGATTCTTGGGCTGCTATTCAAAGACCTCAATGCATCGTTCCTGGTGGGGTGGGCATTCAATATTGCTGCCAGCGCCAACCTGCCAGCGCTGCTGATGGCACTGTTCTGGAAGCGCGCCACCAAGGAGGGCATTGCCACCGCCATCATCGTGGGGCTGTCCTCCAGCTTGGTGTGGGTGCTGCTCTCCAAGGATGCGTTTGAGAAGGTGTACGGTCTTCCTGGCGCCGATGCGTGGATGCCGTTTAGCCAGCCCGCATTGGTCACCATTCCGCTCGGCGCAGTGGCTGGCATCCTGGTCTCACTTGCCACGCGGCCGCGAACGCAGCCCGTCTGAGGCACTCGGACTGATGGACTCGGACTGATGGACTCGGACTGATGGACTCGGACTGACGCACTACGCAAATGAAACAGGACCCCAATGAAACAGGACCCCCATGAAACAGGACCTCAAATGAAACAGGGGCGACCGTGATGGTCGCCCCTGTTGTGTTTCCGTGAGTTCCGCAGTTCTCTTAGCGGCGCTTGCGCGAACCACCGATGAGACCGGCGAAGCCGATGAGCGCTACTGCGCCTGGTGCTGGCACTGCAAAGTAGAGGTTGTTAGCGGTGGCGAAGTTGGTTCCAGCGGGCAAGTTGCCTGCCACAGAGATGGAAATGCTGGAGATGGCAGCACCCGTTGAGTAGAACCCAACAAAGTCAGCGGCTGTTGCGGCATAGCCCAAGTAAGACGAGCCATCGGCCAATGTCACGCCAATGATGGCTGGAATGACGTTGAAGGAAGCGTCAGTCGCGAAGAAGTTGCCGGCAACTCCCTGCACGCTTGGCGACAAAGTGAACGTGAGGAGCGCTTCAGCACTGTTGGTGGACATGAAGCCCGAACCTGCATAGAGCTCTCCTGGCGCACTGGCTGTCCATTGGATCCCGCCGGCATTACCGGTGAGGCCGTTCAAGTAGAAGCCGTTGTACGAGTCGAAAGTCTCGGTTGCAACGGATCCACCTTGGGAAACTGTGAAGCCGGTCCACAGTGTGTTGTTGGTGAAGACAACCATAGCAGCTGAGGCGGCCTGGGTCATTGCCACGGCCAATACCGCAGCAGAGAGCCCGATTTTAACTGACATTGAAGATCGAATTGACATTGAAACTCCTGGGAAAAGAAAAACAATAAAAGAAAAAAATGTTGGTTAAAATTAACCAACAACACTTCCCATTTCCAAGCCCTCTGGGATCATAATAGCACTAGTAAAGTGATTTGTCAAATTGTCTCACAGAATTTCTTGTATTATTTGTGCAACCGCACTCTGTCACTTCCTGTCGCTGTTTGCGGTGTGGGAGCGTCAAAAACTGGCGTTTTTGTTTATGGGTGCTGCACGATTGAGGCGGATTTGAAGGGGAATCACCCTCCGAAAATTACAAGTCCTGTCGGTTGTACTCTAAAACTAATGAGCGATTCATCCAATGTGCAGGAGCAACCTTTGCAGCCAACTGCCGAATCGCCACCAATGTGGAAGATTCTTTTCTTTGCAATCGTGCTCGTCGCCGTCAGCGGTCCATGGTCAAGAGCCGATGTGGCGTTGGGCGCAGGAATCGCACTGGCACTTTGTGGACTTTCCTCGTTTACAAAGCAGAGCAAGACCGCATCGAAATGGCTCATTCAAGCATGCGTGGTTGTGCTTGGTCTTCGACTCGATCTTTCAGTTGTCGCACATTCTGCGATCGAAAGTTTGGCTCTCGCCGCGGGAACGATCATCGGAGCAGTCGTCATTGGATTGTTCTTAGGCAAACTCTTAAAGTGCGGACGCGAAGTTTCGACACTCGTGACTTCGGGCACAGCGATCTGCGGAGGATCTGCGATCGTGGCGATTGGTGCTGCAATCAATGCTTCAACATCGGCAATGGCTGTCGCGACTGGTGCGATCTTCATCTTGAACGCAGTGGGCCTTTGGACGCTTCCGATGATCGGCCACTCATTGGGATTGACCGAGGTTCAGTTCGGTCAATGGGCAGGCGTCGCACTGCACGACATCGCATCGGTTGGTGGGGCATCAAGCAGCTATGGTCCAGTTGCATTCGACACAGCGACGATCGTCAAACTCACGCGAGTCATCTGGATTTTTCCACTCGCACTCTTTGCAGGTCAGTGGATGCGCCGCGGCGACGCGTCGGCCCCAAGGCCAGCCTTTCCATGGTTCATCATCGCCTTTCTTGTGGCCAGTGGAGTGCGAACTTTATTCCCACAATTAAAGTCGATCGAAGCGAATATGATCTTCACCTCAGGTCTTGGCTTTCAACTCGCGCTCTTCTTGATCGGGTCTAGTCTTTCTCGTGAAGCGATTAAGAAAGTTGGATGGCGCGCATTTGTCCAAGCGACTGTGCTTTGGATCATCGTCGCAGCTGCATCTTTAGGTGTTATTTATTGGGGAGTGGTCTAGTATCAATACTCAGTGATTGAGCCTGATATCACCAAACAGCGACCAGTTCTCACGCCAGCACTGCGTTGGCTTGTGCGAGGCTTGATGGTCGCCTTCGCACTTCTTGTTGTCAATTCGGTCTATTTACTTTCGGTCTCGACGGCGGGATCGATCACCGGCGCGGATCATCAAACTGTCTTTTCGGTTTGGATGTTTCTCATTCATATCGTGGTGGGATTGGCGGTCTCGTTGCCATTTTTGTGGTTTGGCATTGCACACTTCTCACTTGCAACATCTCGGCCCAATCGTGCGGCAGTGCGACTGGGGGTCGTCTCTTTTATTGCGGGATGTCTGACGATCATCTCTGGCGTGTTGCTGATGCGAGTCGAATTCGGTTCGATTGCACTGTCTGTGCGCGGACTTGCGACGAGAGAAACACTTTGGTGGTTTCACTTGGGCGCACCTGCAATTTTCGTCTGGATGTTTCTTCTGCACAGGCTTGCGGGTCCGCGTATTCGCTGGCGCATGGGCGGGCTTCTTGCCGCAATTGCGATCGGCACCGGAGGCGCGGGATTTGTTTTGCACGACACGCTGTCGGGAAAGTCCAAAGAAGCGAAGCCGACAGCAGGGGATTCCTATTTTCAACCTTCGATGGCACGGACGGATACAGGATCATTCATACCTGCGTCGAGTCTGATGCAGAACGATGAGTGTTTGACGTGTCACGCAGATATTTATAAATCGTGGTCGCATTCGGTGCACGCGGCAAGTTCGTTTAATAATCCGATGTATGCATTCAGCGTTCGCGAGACTCGCCAGCGCGCGTTTGCCCGCGAAGGCAATGTGCAAGACGCTCGATTCTGCGCAGGATGCCACGATCCCGTGCCATTTTTCTCTGGCGCATTCGAAGAATCTCGCTGGGACAATCCAAATTATGACGCCGCGCACGATCCAGTTGGCGCAGCGAGCATCACATGCAATTCGTGTCACGCGATCTGCGAAGTTGGCGCACCGAGCGGTGCAGTCAGCGGCAACGCGGATTATGTCATCGCTCAACCGGCTGAATATCCCTTCGCGCAAGCGGACAACTCGTTTCTGCGCTGGATCAATCATCAACTGATTCGTGCGCGACCAGAATTGCACAAGCGAACTTTCCTCAAGCCCGAGGTCCATCGCAGCACGGAGTTCTGCGGGACGTGTCATAAAGTTTTTCTTCCAGAAGGTGTCAACGATTATCGCTGGCTTCGAGGTCAGAATCATTACGACTCATTTCGTCTGAGTGCTGTTTCTGGTTTTGGTGCGCAGAGTTGGTATTACCCGCCCAAGGCCGAGACGAATTGCAACAGTTGCCACATGCATGCTGTGCCAAGTGATGATCCCGCAGCGAAGCCGCGAGGTCCGCTTGGACAACTCGCAGTTCTGGATCACGGCTTTGTCAGTTCGAATACGGCAACTCCGATGTTGTCAGGTCTGCCAGATCAACAGAAAGTTATTGCAGAATGCGAAGCTTTCAACGAAAAGGTGATGCGTGTTGATCTGATGGGAATTCGAGATGGGGGAGAAATTGACGGCGCGCTCACTGCGCCACTTGGGCCGTCGATTCCAACTCTCGTTCGAGGGCAGCGATATTTGTTCGAGACTGTCGTGCGCGCAGTCAAGATGGGTCACGAATTCACGCAAGGAACCGCCGACAGCAACGAAGTCTGGCTCGATGTCGATGTGCAATCTGCTGGGCGTTCGGTTGGTCGATCCGGCGGTATGAATGCCGCGCGCGGCGTTGATTCGTGGAGCAAGTTTCTCAACGCCTATGTCATCGACCGCGAAGGCAATCGAATTGAACGCCGGAATCCACAGGATATTTTTGTCACGCTCTATAACAATCAAGTCCCTCCTGGCGCTGCAGATTTGACGCACTTCGCATTCACTGTGCCGTCGGACGCTGGCGATGAACTCAAAATCAAAGTTTCGCTGCGATACCGAAAATTTGATTTGACATATTGGCGTGCAGTGATGGGACCAGAGGCAATCAACAA